>NZ_JBVHHB010000010.1:0-99884 GCF_055561295.1 Kitasatospora sp. NPDC022785
CGCGCCCCCGGCCCCATCGTCGCCCTCCTCGAGGACGAACGCGTCACCGTCGAACTGATCAACGACGGCGTGCACCTGCACCCCTCCGTCCTCGATCTCGCCTACCTCACCGCCGGCGCCTCCCGCGTCGCCCTGATCACCGACGCCATGGGCGCCGCCGGCATGGGCGACGGCCTCTACCCCCTCGGCCCCCTCCAGGTCGAAGTCAGGAACGGCGTCGCCATGCTCACCGACGGCAGCTCCATCGCCGGCTCCACGCTCACCCTGGACGTCGCGTTCAAGCGCTCCGTCACCGTCAACGGCCTGACCCCGAACCAGGCCGTCGAGTCGCTCTGCGCCGTCCCCGCCCGCCTGCTCGGCCTCGCCGACACCGTCGGCTCGCTGGAGACCGGCAAGAACGCCGACCTCGTCGTGGTCGACTCCCACACCTACGACCTCGTCGCCGTGATGCGCCGCGGCGAGTGGATCACCGGCGGGGACCGGTTCCCGCGCGTCCGGCGCGAGGTCCTGTCCGACCGGTCGCACGCCCGGCAGGACCGGCCGGACAGGACCTGAGCCCGCCGCCCACCCACCACCGTCAGCCGGCCACCCCTGCCAGGGCCCGCTGCCGCTCCTGGATGCCGTGGAGCTCGGCGACGATGTCGCGGAGCGTGCGGCAGTCCGGCGGGAGGGCGTCCACCGCGGGGCGGCCCGCCGGAGCGGCCCGGCCGTCCAGCGCGTCCGCCACCTCACCGACCGCCGAGACCACCTGGCCGACCGCCGCCGCGCCGGGCGGCTCCCAGCCGTGCGCCAGCCGGATGGCGCAGGCGGTCGCGGCGTCGGCGATCCGCTCGGCTCGCACCGCCACCTTCAGCCAGTCCTCGCCCGGGTCCGCCAGCAGCTCCACCCGCACGGTCTCGGCCGACACCCGGGCCTCCGCGAGCGCCCGGTAGGCGCTGCGGCGCAGTTCGGCGCGCCGCCCCGCCTCGGCCCCGGGTGCGGCCCCCGGGCCGGGTGGCGCCGCCCCCGGGTCGGGTGGCCCGGTCAGCACCTCGTCCAGGTAGCGCTGGGTGTGGCGCAGCGCCTCGGCGCAGCGGTGCCCGACCCGGGCCCGGGTGTCGACCAGCCGCGGCAGGTGCCCGACCACCAGGACCACCGCGCAGGCGAGCGCCGTGTCCGCGAGCCGGGAGGTCGCGGCCTGGGTGTCGCCGCCGAGCGAGACGAAGGCGAGGACGGTGAGCGTGACCACCCCGGTCTGGAGCGCGAAGTGCCGCAGGGACGGTGCGATGAGCGCCCCGCAGACGGCGACGACGATCACCGGCAGACCGGGAGCGGCTCCGGCCGGCACGCCGCCGAGGCCCGCGAAGAGCAGGACGCCCGCCGCCGTCCCGGCGAAGCGGTTGACGATCCGCGAGAACAGCGGGCCGTAGTCGGGCTTGACCAGGAAGGCCGCCGTGGCGGGCAGCCAGTACCAGTGGTCGGCGTGGAGCAGCAGCGCGAGCGCCGTGGTGACCGCCACGCACGCCCCCACGCGCACCCCGCACTCGCGCCCCGCCGGCCCTGCGGGGTGGATGCCCCGGCGGGAGCGGGCGGGGGCCGGCCGCTGCGAGGGCCCGCCGGTGGACGCATCGCGGGATCCGTCACGAGATCCGTCCGGGGATCCGTCAAGAGATCCGTCCGCCTGTCCGTCCGCCTGTCCGTCCGGAGCGCCGGACGGAGCGCCGGACCGGCGGTGGTCGAAGGCGAACCCGGCGGCCAGGACGGCGCGGTCGAAGGCGGTCCGGGCGGGGCTGTCGGCCACCGGGACGGGCAGCCTGCCGGGCTGGGTGTCGCCCCGGACGGCCTCCGCCAGGCGGCGCGGGCCCGCCAGCGCCATGGCCGGCAGCGCCTCGCCCTCCCAGAGCAGGGCCACACTCGCCTCGCAGAGCGCGGCGGCAGCAGCGAAACGCTCGTCCAGCCGGAGCTCCGCGGGCCGGCGGCGGCCGGGCCGGCGCAGCAGCCGCTGGAGCCGCAGCGCCTCGTCGGCCCGGTCGAGCGCCACCGTCAGCCCGCGCCGGGCGCGCTCGGCCCCGGGCGTGCCGACCGCCCGCAACGCCTCGGCCAGAGCGTCGAACACGGCCGCCACGGCCTGCCGCTCACCCTGCAACGGGCGGAACTCCGGGGCCGGCCGCACCGCGAGACGCAGCATCAGGAACCAGGCACCGCCGAGCAGGTACCAGCCCGCCTTCGCCCACGCGGGGCCGGCCATGGGCATTCCGCAGCCAAGGGCGGTGAGCACCAGCAGCTGCACCCCGGCCGCCGAGCAGACCGGCCCGGCGACGCTGACAGCACCGCAGACCACGCCCACCACCGCGAGCAGTGCCACCGCCCACCAGCCCGGGGCCTGGCCGATCAGCAGTCCGGCGGCCCCTGCCAGGGCCGGCAGGCCGACCAGCGCCGCGGCCGAGCGGGCGGTGCCGGGGCGGTCGTTGATGCCGCCGAACATCGCGGCGAGCCCGGCCAGGACGCCGGCCTGCGGCTGCCCGGCCGCGACGGCGGCCGCGAGCAGCGGCCCCATGCCGAGGGCACCGCGCAGCACGCCGCCCCAGGGGAACGGTCCGGACTGCCGCCGCAGCGGGTGGAGCAGCCAGTCCGGCGGTCTGATCTCTCGGCGGCGCACGCTCCCCCTTGGTCCACATGACACTGATCTCCCTCGGAACCGTAGGCGATCTGCCTTTCCAGACGGATTCCTGTAGGTAACGCTCCCGTTTCGTCCATCGATCCGCAGTCTGTCGCAAGGACGCCGCCCCTCGGTCCGCCGGCATGACAGCTCCGGTCGGATTCGGCCCGGGCTTGATCCGGCCGACCGCGGTGCAGGACGGGCGGGGGACGCCGTGGCGCCGCGCCGGAGGGGCTTCCGGGCGCCTGCCACGGCGAGCCGGAGTGCGGGGCGGGCGCGGGAATTGAGGAGGGGGCTTTTTAACGCTCCATCAGTTGGCTAGGCTTCCGCAGGTTTCGAAGACATGATCGACCGGCGCCACTATGATCGGCGCGGCATCGTGTCAGGTACGCGCCCACTGGACGACTCCCCAGCGGCCGACACCGCAGCACCCCTCGCCCGCCCGTCCGATCAACCTCCAAGGCGCCATGACTGCTCACCAGCAAGGCCTGATCAACCCTCCGCTCATGGCCGGAGGACCGGCCCGGTGACGATCACCCGCAAACTCGCCGTACTCGCCACGGTGCCACTGCTCGCGGTGGTGGCATTCGCGGCGCTCGCCCTGCGCATCACCGCCGGACAGGTCTTCGGGGCCGCGCAGCTGCGATCGATGGTGGCCATCAGCGCCCAGGTCGGCGACCTGACGCACCAGCTGCAGCGGGAACGCGCCTGCGCCGCCACGCTGCTGACCGGCGAGGCGAATCCCGACCGGACCAACGCCTACCTCCGGCAGATCCAGGCCACCGACGCGAGCATCGCGCAGTACCGTCAGCTGCGGGGGCGCATGCACGCCTCCCGGGGCAACTCCAGCGGGCTGCTCCGCCAGGTGGACGACGACCTGACGGGCCTGCCCGCGCTCCGCAAGCAGGTGGAGTCGAGCTCGGGTGCCGTCCTGTCGGCGACCACCTTCCACTACCGGATCGTCATCGCCGACCTGCTGGCCTACCGGGGCGCCGTCGCCGGGGCCGGACGCGCCGGGGCCGATCTCGCAAGCCGCATCAACAGCGGGGTGACCCTGGCCCGGGCCCAGGAGTCGGTGAGCCAACAGGAGGTGGCGGTCCTCACCTCGCAGGCCTCCGGCGTCCTCACCCCTGCCGCGCAACAGGCGATCACCGCCACCCGGACCGGGTACACCGAAGCCGTCCTGGAGTTCCAGCGGATCGCCACCCCGGAGTGGCAGACGTGGCTGGACCGGTCGTTGACCGGTCCCGGCATCATCGCGGCGGGCCGGCTGGAGGACGCCGTCGCCCGCGCCACGCCGGGCCGGCCGCTGCCGGTGGACGCGAGCTGGACGACCGTGATGGACGAGCGGACCGACCGGCTCCAGCAGGTCGAGCAGAAGGTCGACGCCTCGGCGCTCGACAGTGTCACCGACTTTCGCAACACGCAACGCCGACTGGCCCTGAGCGAGGGCGTGGCCGTCCTGCTCGCGGTGGTCTCGGTGATCGTCCTCGCACTCCGGCTGGGCCGGCCGATGATCCGGGAGCTGCGCCGGCTGCGCGTCGCCGCGCACGCGGTCGCCCACGAGCGCCTTCCGGCGGCCGTCACCGCACTGTCGGCGGGAGGCGCACTCGGCGAGGCCACGCCGGAGGAGTTCGCCGCCGCGGCGGGCGACGCGGTCGAGGTCCGCGGCCGGGACGAGATCGCCGCCGTCGGCGCCGCCTTCAACACCGTCAGCCGGGAGGCCGTGCGGATCGCCGCCGAGCAGGCGGCCATGCGCGACCGGATGGGCAGCGTCTTCGTCGGCCTGGCCCGCCGGGCCGAGCGGCTCACCGGCGCACTGGTCCAGGCACTCGACGCGGCCGAGCGCGACGAGCCCGACCCCGAACGGCTGGCCCGGCTCTTCGAGCTCGACCACCTGGCCAGCAGGATGCGCCGCAACAACCACAGCCTGCTCGTCCTCGGTGGCGAAGCGACGGCCCGGGTGCGGTCGACGGACGCCCCGATCGAGGACGTCCTCCGTGCGGCGGCGGCCCAGACCGAGCGCTACACCCGGATCGACGTCGGGACCACGGACCAGGGCGTCCTGGTCGAGGGCCGGGCGGTGGACCATCTGGTCCACCTCTTCGCCGAGTTGCTCGACAACGCCACCGCCTTCTCCAAGCCCGGGACCCGGGTGACCGCCGAGGCCCGGCTGCTGACCGACCGGCTCGTGGTCCAGGTCTGCGACCGGGGCATCGGCCTGGGTGAGGACCGCTGGGACGCCGCCAACGAGAAGCTGGCCACACCCTCTCCGGTCGAGATCGCCGCCGTCCGCGCGATGGGCCTGACCGTGGTCGGCCATCTGGCGTCCTGGTACGGCATCCGGGTCGAGCTGCGCCCGCGTCCGGGCGGCGGCACCATCGCCGAGGTCACCCTTCCGGACACGGTGTTCGGCGTGGCCGAGGCAGCCGACCCGGCCCCCGTCGCGGCCCCCGTCTCCGTCGCGGCCTCCGTCTCCGTGGCCGTCCCCGCGCCCGTCGAGGCCCCGTTGCCCGCCCAGGCCCCGGCGGCAGCGCCGGCGCTGCCGCCCGCCGCCTCACCGGCGCCGTCGGAGTCGACGACCGCGGGCACCACCGGGAGCGGCCTGCCCATGCGCAGGCGGCCGGCGGCCTCCGCCGCTGAGCCCGCCCCCGCCCACGCGGCGGCTCCCAGCACCTCCGGCTCCCCGCCGCCCGCCGCCCTTCCCTCGCACGGACTGGCACACCGCGACCCCGGACAGGTCTCGGCCTCCATGGCCGCCTACGCCCGCGGGATCGGCGCCAGCCGCGCCGGACGCGCCGCCCCCAAGCCACTCCTCTCCGATCCGAACCAGAAGGAAGACGCATGACCTCCCCCTCGACGCACGATCTCGACTGGCTGCTGAACGACTTCGCGGCCCGGGTCCCGGAGATCACCCACGCGGTGGCGGTCTCCGCCGACGGGCTGCTGATCGCCGCCACCAAGGAGGTCGACGCGGAGCACGCCGACCAGCTCGCCGCGATCGCGTCGGGGCTGGTCAGCCTGCTGGCCGGCGCCGCACGGCTGTTGAAGGCGGAGCCGGTGGTCAGCAACCTGACCGAGCTGCACGGCGGCTTCCTCTTCTCCATGGCGGTCAGCAGCGGCGCCTCGCTGCTGGTCCTGGCCTCGAAGGCCTGCGACATCGGCCAGGTCTCGTTCGAGATGGCCGAGCTCATCAACCAGGTCGGCCCGCAACTCACCCCCGCGGCCCGCGCCAAGCTGCTCGACACGCCCTCCTGACCGACCATCAGTTCCGGCCTGTCACGCCTACTCCGGGAGCACACATGTCACCGATACGCAGACGCCGCTCGGCAGGAGCCCTCCTGTCCGCCCTGCTACTCGCCACCGGCTGCAGCAGCGGCCACAGCGGCGGCGACGCGGCCGGCGGTGGTCGAAGCACGGTGAAGATCGGCCTGCTGGCGTCGCTCTCCGGGACGTACAAGTCCGTCGGAACCGATCTGCGGGACGGCTTCCAGCTCTATCTGGACACCCACGACGGCAAGCTCGGCGGCCATCCGGTCGACCTGGTGATCGCCGACGAGGGCGACGGTGCGCCGACCGCCCTCCCCGCCGCCACCAAGCTGGTCAAGCAGGACAAGGTCCTCGCCGTCACCGGTGTGGTCGGCGCGGGCTCCGTCGCCGCGATCTCCCCGCTGCTCGGCGAAGCCGGGATCCCGCTGGTGAGCTCCAACGGCCGCCCCGCCGTCAAGGAGGTCAGCCGGCAGTGGAGCACCAGCTTCATGTCCGACGAGCCGGGAGCCGCGATCGCCCAGTACGTGCACGACGTCGTCAACGGGCCGGTCTACGCGATCGGGCCCGACTACCAGGGCGGCTGGGACGAACTGCGCGGATTCACCGACGCGTTCGCCAAGGCCGGCGGCCAGCTCGCCGGCCCCGACGGCAAGGCGACCTTCACGCCGTTCCCCGCCACCACCGACTTCACTCCCTACCTCAACAAGATCAAGAACTCCAAGGCCAAGGCGGTGTACTGCTTCTACGCCGGCAGCGCGGCGGTCGACTTCGTCAAGCAGTACGCCCAGTCCGATCTGGCCGGCACCCCGCTGTACGCCGCCGGGTTCCTCACCGAGGGCGGCGTGCTGACCGCCCAGGGCGATGCCGCCAAGGGGATCCGCTCGGTGCTCAACTACGCCCCGGACCTGGACAACGCGGCCAACCGGTCGTTCGTCTCGGCCTGGCAGTCCAAGCACCAGTCCCCGCCCACCACATACGCGATGGCCTCCTACGACGCCGCCTCCGTGCTCGACAAGGCGATCGGCGCGGCGGGCGACAAGGTCGACCCGCAGACGCTGAACACCGCGATCGCCGGCCTCGGCCAGATCGACAGCCCCCGCGGCACCTGGCAGTTCGGCAGCAACACCCACTCGCCGGTGCAGAAGTGGTACCTGCGCGAGGTCAGGAGCGACGGCCGCGCGCTCTCCAACCAGATGGTCCAGGACCTCGCCACCATCGGGAACTGACCGGGCACCGGAGAGGGGGGCCGATGGGCCTGATCGACGCACATCTGGTGCCCGCGGTGGACGGCGTGGCCTACGGGCTGCTGCTGTACGTCGCGGCGGCCGGGCTCACGCTGGCGTTCGGGACCGGTGACGTCCTCAATCTCGCCCACGGCACCCTCTACGCCGTCGGCGCCTACACCGCCGCCGCGCTGTCGGACGGCTCATGGTGGGGGCTGCTGCTCGCGCTGGCCGTCGCCGTCGCCGCGGCCGGCGCCGGCGGCGGGCTGCTCGCCGCACTCACCGCACCGATTCGTCGGCGCGGCCATCTCGCCCAGGCACTGCTCACCTTCGGCGTGGCGCTGGTCGGCGGCGATCTGCTCAGCACGGCCGCCGGGCCCGACGACCTCCCGGTCACCCTGCCGGCGGCCCTCGACGGCAGCACCGACCTCGGCGGGCACCGCTACCCGGTCTACCGGCTGGCCTTCATCGTGGTGGCGGCGCTGCTGGCGGCCGCGGGGCAGCTCTTCCTCCGCCGCACCAGGGCCGGCGCGCTGCTGCGGGCCACGGTGGACGACTCCGCGATGGTCGCGGGCCTGGGCACCGACCCCCGTCTGGTCCACACCGCCGTGCTGGCCGGCGCCGGGGCTCTGGCGGGCCTCGCGGGCGTCCTCGGCGCGCCCATCATCGGCCCCGGCCCGCGCACGGCCGACACCGTCCTGCTGCTCTCCCTGATCGTGGTGGTGCTGGGCGGCATGGGCTCGGTCCTGGGCGCCCTGGTGGCGGCGGTGGCCGTGGGCGAGGTGCAGACCCTCGGCGTCGACCTGGTGCCGGAACTCGCCCCCTACCTCCTGTTCACGGCGATGGCCGCAGCCCTGGTCCTGCGCCGCGCCGGCGCCGCCGGAGCGGGCGGATGAACGGGATCCGGTCGGTCGCACCGGGGATCGTCCGCTCGCTCCGGTCGGCCGCGACACCCTCGGGCGGCGGCGCACGCCCCTCGGGCGGCTCCCGGCCGCCGGGCCGGGGGTCTGCCGTGCGCCCGGCCGGATGGGCGCTGCTGCTGACCGTGCTCGCGCTGTTCGGCGTACCGGCCGTGGTCGACGAGTCGACACTCGTCCTCATCACCCCGGTACCCGCGCTCGGCCTGGCCGCCGTCGGCATCACCGTACTCACCGGCCGGGCCGGGCTGCCCACACTCGGCCAGGCCGCCCCGTACGCCGTCGGCGCCTACACCACCGCCCTGCTGGGCCGCGCGGGCGTCGACGTCGGGCCGGTCCAGCTCGCCGCCGCCGCGTCGGCCGCCGCGCTCTTCGCCCTGCTGACCGGACCGGTCGTCGCCCGGGCCCGCGGCGTGACGGTCCTGATGATCACACTGGCCCTGGGAGAACTGACCGCCACCGCGGCGGCCCGCTGGAGCTCGGTCACCGGCGGCACGGACGGCCTGGCCGGCATACCGCCGGTCCGCGCGCTCTGGGGCACGGCACCGCTGACGGGGGACCCGGACGTCTACCGGTACGCGGTCGCCGTCGCCGCCTGCGCGATCACGGCGACGGTCATGGCGCTGCGCTCGCCGCTCGGGCTGCTGCTCGCCGGGTGCCGCGACGACGAGGCGCGGATGCTGGCCAGCGGCCACCCGGTCACCCGCGTGCTCCTCGGTGCCCACGTCTGGGCCGCCGCCCTGGCGGGAGTGGGCGGCCACCTGCTCGTGACCGCCCAGCGCTACGTCTCCCCCGCCGACGTCGGCTTCACCACGTCCTCGCTCTGCCTGCTCGCCGCCGTCCTCGGCGGCGTGGCCTCGCCGCTCGGCGCCCTCGCCGGCACCGCGCTGATACTGATCACCCGGGACCAGCTCGCCGCCCACTGGCCGGGGCACGGCCCGCTGCTGCTCGGCGCCCTGTTCATCGCCTCCGTGTACCTGCTCCCCCGCGGGCTCGCGGGCGTCCGCCTCCGCCGGCTCCCCCGCGGCTCCCTGCCGGATCCTCCCTCCGGTGCCCCGGCCCGTCCCGCCTCCCCGGAGGTCGGCCCGTGAACGCCCTGCTCAGCATCGCGAACGTGACCCGCCGCTACGGCGCGCTGGTCGCCGTCGACCGGCTCGACCTGACGGTCGGGCCCGGGGCACGCCACGCCGTGATCGGGCCCAACGGCGCCGGCAAGTCCACCCTGCTCGGCCTGGTCGCCGGCACAGTCGTACCGTCGTCCGGGCGGATCCTGCTCGACCGGCAGGACGTCACCCGCACCGGCCCGGCCCGACGGTCCCGCCTCGGCATCGCCCGCACCTTCCAACAGCCCGCCGTGCTCGCCGGCCTGAGCGCCCTGGACAACGTGGCCCTCGCGGCCTGGCGGCACACCGGACTGCGCGGGCTCTGGCGCCCCCGGCGGTACCGCGAACTCGGACGCCGCTGCCACGAACAGCTCGACCAGGTCGGCATCGGGCACCTGGCCTCCCACACCGCCGGGCACCTGTCCCACGGCCAGCAGCGGCTGGTGGAGATCGCGGCCGCCCTCGCCACCCGGCCCCGGATCCTGCTGCTGGACGAGCCGGCCGCCGGCCTGGCCGAGGAGGACACCGACCGGCTGGTGACGGTCCTGCGCCAGGTGTCCGCCGAGGTCGCCGTGCTCCTGATCGAGCACGACCTCGCCTTTGTCAACGCCCTAGCCGACCGCATCACCGTCCTGCACGAGGGCCGGTCGATCGCCGAGGGCACTCCGGATCAGATCAGCGCCGACCCCGCCGTCCGGGCGGCCTACCTCGACACCCGGGCCGGGTGATCCGGATGCTCGAAACGCTCTCCCTACGGGCCGGCTACCACGGCGGCACCGTTCTGCACGGCATCGACCTGACGGCCGGGCAGTTCTCCGTGCACGCCGTTCTCGGGCCCAACGGCGCCGGAAAGACGACCCTCCTGCACGCGCTTGCCGGCCTGGTCCCGGTGGGCTCGGGCCGGATCGAACTCGCCGGAACCGACGTCACCCGTCTCCCCACCCACCGCCGGGCCCGGGCCGGCATCGGCCTCGTCCCGCAGGGGCGCCGGGTCTTCGCGTCCCTGACGGTGGCCGAGCACCTCAAGGTGGCACAGCGGCGGCGGCCGACAGCCTGGTCACCGGCCCGGGTCGTCGACCTGCTCCCCCGGCTCGGCGAGCGGCTGCACCATCGCGCAGACCGCCTCTCCGGCGGCGAGCAGCAGATGCTCGCCATCGCCCGCACCCTGCTCACCGGGCCCCGTGTCCTGCTGATCGACGAGCCCACCGAAGGCCTGGCCCCCGCCGTCGCGGCCGACGTCCTCGCCCTGGCGGCCCAGTTGGCCGCCGACGGAATGGCCGTTGTCGTCACCTCCCCGCGCCCGGCCCAGGTGCTCCCCATCGCCGACCGGATCACCGTCCTCGGCGCCGGCCGGATCACGGCCGCGCTGGACGGCGCTGCCGCACGCCGGGACCCGGCCCGCGTACTCGCCGCCCTCACCCCGCCCCGCCGAACGCCACAGGAGCTGCCCTGATGCCGACCGACACGCGCTACGCCTTCGACAACCGGGCCGACGAGGCCGTGGACCAGCTGCAGGTGCTGGAGTCCTCCCTCGACCCGATCACCGCCTCTCACCTGGACCGCCTCGGGGTCCCGACCGGCGCCCACTGCTGGGAGGTCGGGGCCGGAGCCGGGTCGATCGCGCGGCTGCTCGCCCGACTGGTCGGTCCCACCGGCTCCGTGACCGCCACCGATCTCGACCCGGCCCGACTGGCCGGGTCCGCCGGGGCCGCCGGGAACCTCCTCGTCCGTCGCCACGACGTCCGGCACGAGCAGCCGCCCGGCGGCCCCTTCGACCTGATCCACGCCCGCCTGCTCCTCCTCCACCTGCCCGAACGCCGCGAGGTGCTCGCCACCCTGGCCGGCGCCCTGCGGCCCGGCGGCCTCCTGCTGATCGAGGAGTTCGACCGCAGCCCGCTCTCCGTCCTCACCCCGGTCGACCCGTCCGAACGCGAGCTCTTCTCCCGGGTCATCGACGCCGTCCTCGCCGTCCTCGGCGACCGGGGTGCCGACCTGGACTGGGGGCGCCAGGTCCAGGGCGCGATGACGGACCTCGGTCTGACCGACGTCCACACCACCGTCCACGCCGAGAGCTGGTCCCACGACGGCGGCGCCCGCCTCCACGAGATCAACTCCCGCCAGCTCCAGGAACCCCTGCTCGCCGCCGGTCTCACGCTCGACGAGCTGACCCGCTTCCGCGCGCTGGTCCGTAGGCCGGGCTTCGAGGCGCTCTCCTACACCCTGGTCTCGACCTCGGCGCGCAAGCCCGCGTGAGCAGCGCCCCGGGCCGGCCCGGCCGTGGAGGATGATGATCTCCATGAGCACTCGAGTGGACGAGGCGGGCGTGCGCCGTGCGATGCCGGCCGACCTCGCGGAGGTGGCGGTCCTGGCGGCCGAGCACGCGGCGTACGAGCGGGCGGCCCCACCGGCGCAGGGTCTGGCGGCGCTGCTCGCGGTGGAGCTGTTCGAGCGCGCGGAGCCGCGGCTGACCTGCCTGGTGGCCGAGCTGCCGGGCGGCGGGCTCGCCGGGTACGCCACCTGTACGAGCGAGTTCAGCACCTGGGAGGGGCGGCCGTACCTCCACCTCGACTGCCTCTACCTGCGCGAGGAGCACCGCGGTCTGGGCCTCGGCGCGGAACTGGTGGCCGCCGTGGTGGCCGAGGCCCGGGCTCGCGGGCTCGGACAGGTGCAGTGGAACACCCCCGCCTGGAACGAGGGCGCCATCCGCTTCTACGACCGGCTCGGCGCCACCCGCAAGGAGAAGCAGCGGTACAGCCTGGCCGTCGACACCGTCGGACCGGCGTGACGGGACAAGCCGTCGGCGCGGTCACGGGCCGCCCGTGACCGCGCCCCGGAAATATCCGCGGCCGGATTTTCCACCGGAACCGTCCCGGGCCTGCTACAGTCGTTTTTAGTTGCAGTAGTGGTTCCCATGAACTTTGTGTGCGCCTGCTGATGTTTCGCAGGCGCATTTTTGTTTCCCCGGCTCTTCCCCGGGCGGGTCATCATCGCGGCGACTCGGAGTCCGCACAGTGCGGTCTTCGGACAGCCCTTGAAGGAGATTTTTTTATGGCTAATGGCACCGTGAAGTGGTTCAACGCGGAAAAGGGCTTCGGCTTCATCGAGCAGGAGGGTGGCGGCCCGGACGTGTTCGCCCACTACTCGAACATCAACGCCCAGGGCTTCCGTGAGCTGCTCGAGGGCCAGAAGGTCGAGTTCGACGTCACGCAGGGCCAGAAGGGCCCGCAGGCCGAGAACATTCGCCCGCTGTAGTTCTTCTGCCACGGCACCCGCCCGGCAGCGAGGGGCCCGCACCGCGTACATGCCCGGTGCGGGCCCCTCGGCTTTCGCTCCACGAACGATCCCGGCCGCTCAGGCCCCTGGCTCCGCCACCGGCGGCCGGCCCCACGCGAGACGCACAGCGCCGCGTCCGGACCGGCGCCCCGCCGTGACAGCTCACGGTTCGAGGTTCTCCGCTCCCGCCCGCGCGGTGAGCGCCGACCGTAGGTGACGTGCCGCACGGCTGTGCCGTCCACGCTCCACCCGTCACACTTCTGGCCCGTTCCTTGCGATCTCCGCCGGCGCCTCGCGCTGCGGAGCCTTCCTCGAAGCGTGCCGCCCTTTGAGGAAGGTTTCCGTATGAACCGTTCCAGTCGTTCCCCGTACCAGAGTGCCGGTTCCCGCTCCGGCGGCAGCGCCTCCGGAGGCCGCTCCGCGCGCGGCAACGGCTCCGCCCCCCGCTCCGGCGGCGGCCGGCGGCCCTCCGGTGCGAGGGGGCGTCAGAGCTCCGCCCCGCAGGGCGAGTTCGCGATGCCGGTCAGCACCACCCCGTCGCTGCCGGCCGTCGAGTCCTTCGACGAGCTGGACATGCCGAAGGCGCTGCTGTCCACCCTGGCCCGCCAGGGCGTCACCTCGCCCTTCCCGATCCAGGCCGCGACGCTGCCCAACTCGCTGGCCGGGCGCGACGTCCTCGGGCGCGGCCGGACGGGTTCGGGCAAGACCATCGCCTTCGGCCTCGCCGTGCTGGCCCGCACCGCCGGCAAGCGTGCGGAGCCGCGCCGGCCGCTGGCACTGGTGCTCGTCCCCACCCGTGAGCTCGCGCAGCAGGTCACCGAGGCGCTCACCCCGTTCGCGCACTCGGTCCGCCTGCGGATCGCGACCGTGGTGGGCGGGGTGTCGATCGGCCGCCAGGCCCACGCACTGAACCGCGGGGCGGACGTCGTCGTCGCCACCCCCGGCCGTCTCAAGGACCTGATCCAGCGCGGCGACTGCCGGCTGGACGAGGTCGGCATCGCCGTCCTGGACGAGGCCGACCAGATGGCCGACATGGGCTTCCTGCCGCAGGTCACCGAACTGCTGGAACAGGTCGCGCAGGGCTGCCAGACGATGCTGTTCTCCGCCACTCTGGACCGCAACGTGGACCGCCTGGTGCGCCGCTTCCTCGACGACCCGGTCACCCACTCGGTGGACCCGTCGGCCGGGGCGGTCAGCACCATGGAACACCACGTGCTGCACGTGCAGAACCACGACAAGAACGCCACGATCGCCCACATCGCCTCCCGTGACGGCGGGGTGATCATGTTCACCGACACCAAGCACGGCGCCGACCGTCTGGTGGAGGACCTCCTCGCCAACGGGGTGAAGGCCGCCGCCCTGCACGGAGGCAAGTCCCAGCCCCAGCGGACCCGCACGCTGGAGCAGTTCCGCACCGGCCACGTCACCGCGCTGATCGCCACCAACGTCGCCGCCCGGGGCATCCACGTCGACGGGCTCGACCTGGTCGTCAACCTGGACCCGCCGGGCGACCACAAGGACTACCTGCACCGTGGCGGGCGCACCGCCCGGGCCGGGGAGTCCGGCACCGTGGTCACGCTCGTCCTGCCCAACCAGCGCCGCGAGATGGCCCGCATGATGGCCACCGCCGGGATCACTCCCACCGCCACCCGGGTGCACTCCGCCGACGAGGAGCTCGCCCGCATCACCGGTGCCCGTGTGCCCACCGGCGTGCCCGTCGTGATCCCCGACCCCGTCGTCGAGCGGCCCCGCCGCAGCGCCGCCGGAGGCCGCAACCGCCGCAGCCGTCCCGCCCCCGCCGAGCGCACCCCGCAGACCGCCACCGGCTCCCGCCGCAGGCCGCCGCGGCGGCGCGTCGCCCTCGCCGCCTAGGTCCTGGCCCGGCCGGCCTGGCCGGGAGCGCGGATCGACCGGACAGGACCTGGAACACCGCTGGGCCCGGCCCCTCACACGGGGGCCGGGCCGTTTCCGTCGGCGGCCGGCGTGCCTACGGCGAGAGCCGGCCGGTGGCGGTGAGTTCGGCGAGGCTGGTCCAGGGGCCCCGGTTGCCGGCTTCGGTGAGCGCTCTCAGCCGCAGGTAGCGGCCGGACTTGGCGGTGAAGTTCACCGTCTTGGCACCGGCGGTGTCGGCGAAGGTGCCGGTGGCCACAGGGGTGCCCCACGCGGTGGTGGAGTCCGATACGTAGACCTCGTACCGGCCGATCCGGCCGTTGACGCCGCCGTCCTGCCGGGGCAGGTAGGTGGTCGAATCGACGTCGTAGCGGGCGCCGAGGTCGATCTGGATCTCGTGCGGGAGCGGGTCCGCGCCGTTGCTCCACTTGGTGTGCCAGATGGTGCCGCCGTTGCCGTCGAAGGCGTTGGCCGCGGCGCCGTTCTCGCCCGTGGTCTCCTGGCTGTCGGCGTACGCGAGCTTCCACCCGGTCTGCGCGATCGGGCCGCTCGCCGCCACGGGCGTGCCGTTGGGCACGGTGATGCCGGTGGCGGTGACGGTGAACGCGCCGGAGGCGCTGCCGGTCTTGATCCACAGCACCCCGGCCCGGTCCGCCGGGTCGAAGTACCAGCCGGTGCTCGCGGCGTCGTACGCGGCCTTGCTGTTCAGCGCGGTGAGCGTGGTGCCGCCGGCCTTGACGGACGCCGGCGCCGTGGCGCTGTGCACGGTGAACTCGTAGCCGCGCGAGGCGGGTTTGCCGGCGTAGCTGCCGGTGGAGGCGCCGACCGAGAGGGTGACGTCGCCGGTGCCGGCGGCCGGGGCGGTGACGTCGACCCGCTGGCGGGCGTAGGCCCCGGACTGGTAGGCGCGGGTGGTGCCGTCGTCCTCGTAGAGGTCGAAGGAGGAGTTGCCGCGCGCGTAGACGTCGTAGGTGAGCGTGGAGACGGGCTTCTCGCCGGTGTAGTTCATCTGCGGCCACATCGGCACGACGCCGCCGGCCTTGACGAACAGCGGGAGGGTGTCGAGCGGCGCGGAGTAGCCGTTGAGCCAGCCCGGACCGTTGTAGACCTTGCCGGTCCAGTAGTCGGTCCAGCTGCCCGCGGGCAGGTAGATCCCGTCCCTGGTCGAGGTGTCGGAGACGACCGGGGCGACCAGGAAGGAGTCACCGGCCATGAACTGACCGCTCGTCAGGTTACCGCGCGCGACCGGGTCGTCCGGGTACTCCAGCACCATCGCCCGCGTGGAGGGCACGCCGGTGTCGTTGGCCGCCTTGCTCATCGTGTAGAAGTACGGCATCAGCCGCATCTTCAGCTGGAGGTACTTGCGGTTGGCCGACAGGTACGGCTCGGTGAACCGCCAGGGCTGCTTGTCGTTGTAGCCCGCCGACGGGTTGCCGGCGCCCCATCCGGACATCGTCATGAACGCCGGGGTGAACGCCTTCCACTGCAGGTCGCGCACGTAGGTCTGCGGGCTCCCGCCGTAGATGCCGTCGATGTCGCCGGAGGCGTAGTTGAGCCCGGACAGGCCCGCACCGGTGATCGCGGGGACGTGCCAGCGCATGGCGTCCCAGGTGCCGCTGGTGTCGCCGGTCCAGACGACGGCGTTGCGCTGGGTGCCCGCCCAGCCGTCGACCGTCCAGACGAAGCGCCGGGCGTCGGCGTTGTCCTCGATGCCGGCGACGGCCTGGTTGACGCCGGTGAAGGCGTTCTTGTAGCCGCCGCCGATCCATGCGACGTCGGTCTTCACGGCGCGTGAACCGGCCGTCCCGACCTCCCAGTCGATGTCGGCCAGCCCGGTGGAGGTCCACAGGCCGGTGTTGAACCCCTTGGCCTTGAGGCCGGCGACGGCGTCCGGCAGGTCGGTGTACCCGCAGCCGTAGCCGTCGTTGGGCAGGAACCAGCCGGACGGCATGTCGGCGGCCCGGGCGTCGGTGGCGTAACCGACCACGTCGGGCGTGGTCTGGTGGCGCAGCCGGTTGTGATCGCCGGTGTAGGCGGGGTTGGAGGCGTTGAAGCAGTCCGCGTTGCCGAGCTCCAGGCCCCAGATGGGCGCGAGGAAGGGCTTGCCGGTGACGTCGGTGTAGCCGTTGAGGACGTCCTTGAGCGAGTTGCCCGCGAAGTACCAGGCGTCGAAGCGCTTCTCGTCGTGGGTGAGCGCGGTCGGCGCACCGAAGTCGTAGGAGCCGGGCGCCCAGGTGTTGCGCATGACGCCGTAGCCGTTGGTGGACATGTAGAACGGCGCGGGGCTGGCGTTGCTGTTCTCGGTCCACCGGTTGGAGACCGAGATCGGGACGGTCTTGTCGCGCAGGGCCCACTCCCCGAGCCGCAGGCCGGTGCCGTAGAACTGCTCGTCGGCGCCGCGGGTGAGGTACTGGGTGGTCTGCGAGGCGGTCCAGCTGGTGGGCTTGGACTCCGCCCACACCAGGGTGGTGTTGTCGGCCTTGTACAGGGCGAAGGTGAGTGGCGACTTGTTGATCCGCAGGCTGATCGCCGGGGTGCTGATCCGGTAGTACGGGCCGGCGTCGGTCAGGGTGGCGCCGACGGCGCCGAAGCCGGTCCTGATGGCGAGGTCGGTACCGGCAGGGTCGTTGCCGAACGTGCCGTCCGGCGAGAGCCAGATCCGGAAGATGTCGGCCCTGGCGACGGCCACCCGGGCGGCGGCCCCGCCGGAGGTGGTGACGGTGAAGGTGTCGCCGGACCGGCTGACTCCGGTGACCTTGCCCGCCGTTGCGGCACGTGCCGTACCGGTCGGGCCGAGGACGGCGAAGAGCGAGGCGATGAGGAGCAGGGCGACGGCGACCGCGGCGGGTCTGGCGCCGGGACTGCCCGGCCTCGGCAGGACTGGGGTCGGTGCGGAACGCATGTGAGGGTCCTCCCTGGAGGAAAGCGAGCATCCGCATGCTTACTGATGCTCGAATATGTCCAGAGTGGCGCCGCTATCAGCATGAGTCAACAGGTACAGGTCAATAGCCTGCAGCGACAGAAGGTGCATTACGGGCAGCCGGCACGCCTCAGGGCGACCGTCGGGTCACTCCAACTCATCGCATGAACCGCGACAGTGACAGAGCGTCACGCCAAGGCCTCGGCCATGGGCCGGATCGGCCGGATATCGGCGGTCCGAAGCACAACGGTCCGATAACAGCACCTGGACCGGTCGGCCCACCTCGTGAATACTTCGCGACGCAGCAGCTTTCGGATCTGCTCGAAATGAGCGATCTTCACGCATAGATGAACAGTACGGCCAGGCGGCAGCCACCCACGGGGCTGCGCCCGCACGACGATCCGAAGGCTGCTGCCGACTCTCAATCCCCAGGAGTGGACCCGGCCGGAACGCGGGTCCGACGGCACGAAGGCGGTAACTGCGGTGAACGGACGTGTACTCGGTCTCTCGGTGGTGTGTACGGTCACCGCGCTCGCTCTCACGGCGTGCGGCAGCGGTGGCGGCGCCTCGGCGGACGGGAGCGTGACCCTCAAGCTGGTCGCCGCCGACTACGGCGACAAGGAGTCCAACAGCTCCAAGGCCTACTGGAACGACGTCGCCTCCGCGTTCACCGCGGCCAACCCGGCCATCAAGGTCGATGTCCAGGTGGTGAACTGGAACGACATCGACAAGCAGGTCAAGACCATGATCCAGAGCGGCAACATGCCGGACGTCCTGCAGACCGGCGGCTACGCCGACAAGGTCGCCGACGACCTCCTCTACAAGGCCGAGGACGTGCTGTCGACCGGCACCCGGGCCGGCTTCATCGACTCCTTCGCCGAGGCCGGCCAGGTCAAGGGCGTGCAGTACGGCATCCCGTTCGTCTCCTCGGCCCGCGCCTTCTTCTACAACAAGGCGCTCTTCGCCCAGGCCGGGATCACCGAGGCTCCGAAGACCTGGGACGAGGTGAAGGCCGACGCCGCGCTGGTCAAGGCCAAGGTCCCCGGGGTCACCCCGTACGCGCTGCCGCTCGGCCCCGAGGAGGCCCAGGGCGAGAGCATGATGTGGGAGCTCGGCAACGGCGGCGGCCCCACCGACAAGTCCGGCGCGTACACCCTCAACAGCCAGGCCAACATCGACACCTTCGGCTGGCTCAAGGCCAACCTCGTCGACCCCGGCCTGACCTACGCCAACCCGGCGACCACCGACCGCAAGACCGCGTTCGCCGACTTCGCCGCGGGCAAGGCGGCCATGGTCAACGGCCACCCCTCGCTGATCCAGATGTCCAAGGACGGCAAGGTCGACTATGCGGTCGCACCGATCCCCGGCAAGACCGGCCCGCTCAAGTCCACCCTCGGCGTGGCGGACTGGACCATGGCGTTCAAGAAGAACGGCCACCGGGACCAGATCAAGAAGTTCCTCGACTTCGTGTACTCCAAGGACAACACGCTCAAGTTCGACGAGACCTACAACCTGATGCCGGTCACCCAGGACACCCTGCACGAGATGACCTCCAGCGGCAAGCACAAGGACCTCGAACCGTTCTTCGCCCTCCTGCCGCAGGCCTCCTTCTACCCACTCGGTGACACCAGCTGGGACGCCGTCTCCGCCGAGATCAAGAAGAGCATCGGCACCGCCGTCGCCGGCGACCCGGCCAAGGTCCTCGGCGACCTGCAGAAGAAGTCCCAGGACGCCGTCGCGAACAAGTAGCCGCGCCCGCCCCGGCACCCACCGGCGCCGGGGCCCCGGCACGTCGCAAGCCGTGCGGCACGCGCTGCCGCACACGCCCGGAAGGCACCACCCGTGTCCCTCAAATCCGCTGCCCCCCAGGCCCGCAGGCCCGGCCGGGGCGGGCCGGCCGCCCGCTCCGGCCCCGGCAGGCTCGGCCCCCTGCCCTGGATCGGCCCGGCCGTCCTGCTGATCCTGTTCGTGGTCCTGTGGCCCGTCTACGAGATGGTCCGGACCTCCTTCCTGCGGATCAGCACCAGCGGCTTCGTCCGCGGCTCCGCCGGCTTCGACAAGTACCGCAAGCTCTTCGGCGAGACCGACCTCGGGCACGTCCTCGTCCGCACGGTGATCTGGACGGTCGCCGTCGTCGGCCTGACGATGCTGCTCTCGCTGGCCCTCGCCCAGCTGTTCAACCAGCGGTTCCCGGGCCGCCGCCTCACCCGCTGGGCCCTGATCGCGCCCTGGGCCGCGTCCGTCCTGATGACCGCCATCGGCTTCAAGTGGATGCTCAACCAGACCGCCGGCGTGCTCAACACCGCCATGACCGACCTCGGCCTGATCGACGGCCCCCAGGACTGGCTGGGCAGCCCCTCCACCGCCTGGCCATGGATGATGGGCGTCGCGGTCTTCGTCTCCCTCCCCTTCACCACCTACACCCTGCTCGCCGGGCTGCAGACCGTCCCCGGCGAGGTCTACGAGGCGGCCCGGGTGGACGGCGCCGGCACCTGGCAGACCTACCTGCGCATCACCCTGCCGCTGCTGCGCCCGGCCTTCCTGGTCGGCGTGGTGATCAACCTGATCAACGTCTTCAACTCCTTCCCCGTCATCTGGGGCATGACCCAGGGCGGCCCGGACAGTGCCACGGCCACCACCACCGTGTTCATGTACCAGTTGAAGAACACCGACATCGGCGAGTCCGCGGCCATGTCCGTCGTCAACTTCGCCCTGGTCGTGGTGATGGTGCTGGTCTTCCTCAAGGTCAGCCGCTGGAACGAGGAGGAGAGCTGATGGCCCAGCAGACGGACCGGGCCCGGCGTCCCGCCCGCCCGGCCCCCACACCCGCACCCGGCGCCGCCGCGCCCGGCTCCCGAGCACGCCTGACCGGGCGCCGGACCAGCCCGCGCACCCTGGTCATCGCGGCCGTCGCCTGGCTGCTGGCCGCACTCTTCCTGCTCCCCTACCTGGAGATGGTCGTCACCGCGCTGCGCCCGGCCGACGAGCTGCGCGACCCCGGCTACCTGCCGACCCACTTCGCCTGGTCCAACTTCGTCAACGTCTGGCGCGACTCCACCCTCGGCGGCAACCTGCGCGTGACCCTGCTGGTCGCCGGCGGCTCCACCCTGCTGGCCCTGCTGGTGGCGCTCCCCGCCGCCTACTACACCGCCCGCATCCGCTACCGCGGCCGCAAACTCTTCCTGCTGCTCGTCCTGGTCACCCAGATGTTCCAGCCGACCTCGCTACTGGTCGGCCTCTACCGCGAGTTCTACCAGCTCGGCATGCTCAACTCCGTCTGGACCCTGATCCTCTGCAACGCCGCCTTCAATCTGGCCTTCGCCATCTGGATCCTCACCGCCTACATCGGCTCCATCCCCGTCGAGCTCGAGGAGGCCGCCATGATCGACGGCCTCGGCCGGCTCGGAGCGCTGCGCCGGGTCGTCCTGCCACTGGCCATGCCCGGCGTGGTGACCGCGGTGATCTTCACCTTCATCTCCGCCTGGAACGAGTTCGTCATGGGCCTGACCCTCTCGACCGCTCCAGACAGCCAACCGCTGACCGTCGGCATCAACAGCTTCATCGGCAACTACACCGTCCAGTGGAACTACCTCTTCGCGGGATCGGTCGTCGCCATCGTCCCCGTCGTGGTGCTCTTCGCCTTCATCGAGCGCCAGGTCGTCTCCGGGCTCACCGCCGGATCGGTCAAGTAGGTCCGCCCGCCGGCTACCGGTCGGGGCACCCCCGGGTGCCCCGGCCGTGTGCTGCCCGGCCTCGCACCACCATTGACATGTACCGACAGTAACTGTGAATGTTGCTCCGAAACTCTGCGTTTCAAGCAGTTTCACGCACTGCGTGAACACACTCTGATCAGTCGACAGGAGAACGCACCGTGCGCCTACTTCGACATCACCTCCGCTGGGCCTCCCTCGCCGCGGCCGTCACCAGCGTTGCCGCCCTCGCCGGGCCCGCCGTTCCGGCCCGGGCCGCGACCCCCGGCTCCGCCGTCCTCGACGCGGGCCACCAGAGCGCGACCTGGCAGAGCCCCCGGTACGCCAAGGGGACGCTCGGCGGCGCCGCCGACTGCCCGCCGGCCGCGCAGGACCCGGACGGCGCGGTCTGCGACCACTTCGACCTGACCGTCGATGTCCCGGCCGGGTACTGGGACGACAACCCCGAGGGCGGCGTCCCGGTCTCCATCCAGTGGCAGACCCCCACCGACGACTTCGACCTGTACGTCTACGACGCCAACGGCAAGGAGGTCGCCCAGAGCGCGGGCACCGCCGACCCCGAGGCGACGGTGATCCCCCGGGCCTCCGGCACGTACCACGTCCTGGTCGTCCCCTACGACGTGCACGACAACTCCTACACCGGCCGGGCCTATCTGCCGCAGACCGCCGACGCGGGCGACCTCACCGCCTTCGACGGCTCCCAGGGCAGCTACGACATCGCCGCGGGCACCCTCAAGGCCAAGGTCGACTTCCTGGCCGACGACCAACTGCGCTTGCGGGCCGCCCCGGACGGCGTCCTCACCGACCCGGCCGGCAGCACCATCATCCGCAAGCAGCCCGAACTCCAGCGCGACACCAGCACGTTCGACGCCGGCGCGTACTACGGGATCCGCTCCGGCGGCCTGGTGCTGCGGGTCTACAAACACCCCCTGCGATTCGGCCTCTACCGGGCCGACGACCGCACCGCCCTCTGGCAGGAGGACGCACCACTGCGCTGGAGCACCAGCGGGCTGCGGCAGAGCCTGGTGCGCGGCGCCGACGAGCAGTTCTTCGGCGGCGGCGAGCAGAACGGCGCCTTCTCGCACCGCGACAAGACCATCCACGTCGCCAACAGCTCCAACTGGAACGAGGGCGGCTACAACAACTCGCAGCCGTTCTACGTCTCCAGCGCCGGCTACGGGGTCTTCCGCAACACCTTCGCGCCGGGGATCTACGACTTCGGCTCGCCCGTCCGCACCGGACAGCAGGAACGGCGGCTCGACGCCTACTACTTCACCGGCGACGTGAAGTCGGTGATCGGCCGGTACACCGCGCTGGTCGGCAAACCCTTCATGCCGCCCGTCTACGGCCTGGAGCCCGGCGACTCCGACTGCTACCTGCACAACGCCAACCGCGGCGAGCGGCACACCCAGGACGCGGTGAAGGTCGCCGACGGCTACGCCGAGAACCAGATGCCGCTGGGCTGGATGCTGGTCAACGACGGCTACGGCTGCGGCTACGAGGACCTCGCGAAGACCGGCGAGGGCCTGCGGAAGGACCACGCGCAGCTCGGGCTCTGGACGCAGAACGGCCTGCCCAACCAGGCCGAGGAGGTCAAGGCCGGGGTCCGGGTCCGCAAGCTCGACGTCGCCTGGGTCGGCAACGGCTACGACTTCGCGCTGAACGCCTGCGACCAGGCCAAGGCCGGCATCGAGGACAACAGCGACGCCCGCGGCTTCGTCTGGCTGCCCGTCTCCTGGGCCGGCGCACAGCGCTGCGGCGTGCTCTGGAGCGGTGACCAGAGCCTCTCCTGGGACTACATCCGCTGGCAGATCCCCACCTACGCCGGCGCGACCATGTCCGGCATCGCGTACAACACCGGTGACATCGGCTCCATCTTCCGGCGCGACCCGAAGATGTACGCCCGCGACCTGCAGTGGAAGGCCTTCCTCCCGGCCGTCATGACCATGGACGGCTGGGCGAAGGACATGGCCGGCAAGGAGCCCCGCGATCAGCAGCCCTGGTTGGACGGGGAGCCGTACACCTCGATCAACCGCAAGTACCTGCAGCTGAAGGAGCGGCTGCTGCCGTACATGTACACCCTGTCGGCGGAGGCCACCAGGACCGGCGTCGGCGCGGTCCGGCCGCTGGCCCTGGAGTACCCGGACGACCCGGCGGCCCTCGGGCCGAACGCGACCTACGAGTTCCTGGCCGGGCCGGACTTCCTGGTCGCACCGGTGTACTCGGACACCTCGGTGCGCGACGGCATCTACCTGCCCGAGGGCACCTGGACCGACTACTGGACCGGGCACACCTACCAGGGCCCGACCACGATCAACGGCTACTCCGCGCCGCTCGACACGCTGCCGTTGTTCGTCAAGGGCGGCTCGATCGTCCCGATGTGGCCCAAGGGCACGCTCTCCTGGCAGAACCGGGACCGGACCGAGCTCGACTACGACCTCTACCCGCAGGGCGACTCCTCCTACACCCTGTACGAGGACGACGGCACCACCCGGCAGTTCGCCCAGGGCGCCTCGGCCACCCAGAGGGTCGACGTGCACGCGAACCGCGCCGTCACCGTCGTCAATGTCGGTGCCAGTGTGGGAAGTTACGCCGACAAGCCGGCCCGCCGGGCGTACCGCTTCACCGTGCACGGCCAGCCCGCCCCGCGCCAGGTCGTCACCGAGGGCGGCCCGCTGCCCCGGCTCGACTCCGCGGCCGCGCTCGGCTCCGCCTCCTCCGGCTGGTACTACGACGCCGCGACCGGGGTGACGGAGATCAGGACGCCGGCCGTCTCCACCGACCACGGCTTCTCGCTCCAACTGATCCACGGCGGCCACTGACCGCCCCGCCCAGAGGGGGCTCCCGCGCCCGGGCGGCGCGGGAGCCCTCGGGCGTCCGGCCCTGGGCGGGGGCGTTCCTGGGACGCTCCGGGGGCGTTCCTGGGGGCTGCGGGGGCGTTCCTGGGACGCTCCGGGGGGGGCTCCGGGGGCGAGAGACATAGGCGCGACCGCGAAGGCGGCACCGTCGTCGTCCGGCGAACCCGCTCCGGTTCCGTGCCGGTGCCTCAGTACCGGTTGCGTGCCGGCGGGTTCATGCCGTGGTTGCTCCTCCGCGCCTGCCGGGGCGGGGGTTCCACCCGGTGGGCGCCGCCCGAACCCACGGGACGGGTCGGACATCTGGCTCACCGTCAGATCACCGTGTAATGTCACACTCCATGATGCCCGCCCGCCGCGCCGTCCTGGCAGCGACCCTCATCGGGGTGCTCTCCACGCCACTGCTGCCGGCCACCACCTCGGCAGCCGAGGACCGGTCTGCCTGTCGCACCGTCACCTCTCCCCCGGCCGACCGGGAGCAGGACCGCCTCGGGGACACCCGGACAGCCGCCTTCACCGAGGGGGCGGGCCTCGGCGACTTCGTCCGACGCTTCCCCGCTGCCCTGTGCAGTGCCCGGAACGCGGCCGAGGCCGGACGACTCGTGGAGGCCTGGGGACGGGCCCTCTGGTCGGCGGCGACCGACCGCGCGCAGGAACGGCGCCCCGGCGGCGACCTTCCCGCCCGGGATGACCGCCCGCTCTATTGGACCCGGCTCGCCATGACCGTCCAACTCGCCCGGTGGCAGCCCGACTTCCCTATCGACGCCACGGCCCTGCGGGAACGGTTCGAGGACGCCTCCCGAGGGCTGGCGGAGAACGACTTCACCGGCGCCCCGGGCCTGCGGCGAATATTCGTCAGCGGCTTCGACCCCTTCGGCCTCGACGACGAGCTGCGCCGCGCCAACCCCTCCGGCTCCGCCGCCCTGCAGCTGAACGGCCGCCGGATCACCCTCGCCGACGGCACCCGGGCCGAGATCAGGGCCGTCCTGCTCCCCGTCCGCTACGCCGACTTCGACCACGGCATCGTCGAGCGCGCCTTCGGCCCGCGCCTCACCCCAGGCCGCCGGTCCGCCGACCTCATCACCACGATCAGCCAGGGCTACCCCGGCCTGTTCACCCTGGAGGCGTGGGCGGGTCGCGCCCGCTCCGCCGACCCGTACCCCGACAACACCGGCACGCTCTCCGGCGGCACCCGGGAGCACCCGGTGACCGCCCCCGGGCTCGGCCCCGGAGCGGAGTTCATCCCCACCACCCTCCCGACCGGCGCGATGACCGCCGTCCAGCAGCCGTACCCCGCCCTGCTGAACACCGAGGTCACCGAGATCCCGGCCGGGGACGAGCAGCCGGTCGACCGCGCGGACGGGCCGACCCCGGGCTCGCGGGCCGTCGCCGGCGGCGGCGGTGGCTACCTCTCCAACGAGGTGGCCTACCGCTCCAACCGGCTGCGGCTGGACCTCGCCCCGCGGCTGCCCGGCGGCCACCTGCACACGCCCGTCCTCACCGGCCTGCCCGACCGGCCCGACCGGCTCACCGGTCCGGACTTCGAGCGGAACGAGGCCGCGATCACCGACGAAGTCCTCGACATCCTCCGGCACGCGACCTTCTGACCCCACCACCTGCCCGCCCCGCCCTCAGTCGAGGCACCCGGCGACTCGTACGATGATCATCGTGACAGAGGTGACGGGGTGAGCGGGCAGACGGGCGCGGCCCGGGCGGTGACCGACGTGCTGCAGCCGCGCAACGTGCTGCTGGCGGGGATGGTCGCGATCGGGGTCGCCGCGGCGGGTGACTGGACCGGGGTCGGCTGGGGGCTGCTGGGCGCGCTGTGCGCCGGGCTGGTGCCGGCCGGGTACATCGAGTGGGAACGGCGGCGCGGCACCTGGGGTGACCGGCACGTGGTGGACCGGCGGCAACGCGGGCCGATCTTCCTGGTGATCCTCGGCTCGATCGGGTCCGGGGCGCTGGCGATGCTGCTCGGGCACGCGCCGCGCGGGATCCTGGTGGCGATGCTGGCGCTGTGGGCGATGACGGTCGTCCTGCTCGCCGTCAACACGGTCTGGAAGATCAGTGTGGACTCCGCGGTGGCCTCGGCCGTGGTGGCACTCGCGGCGGCGGTGCACTCGCCGTGGTGGTGGGGCTGCGGCCCGGCGGTGGTCGCCGTGTGCTGGTCGCGGGTGGCTCTGCGCTACCACACGCTCGGCCAGACGGTGGCGGGCGCGGGACTGGGAGCGGCCACCGGCGCGGCCGCCTGGGCGTTCCTCGGCTGACCGCCGGGAGGGCGCGGCGTCAGCCCGCCTCCCGGGCCCGCTCGGTGATGTTGCGGGCCATCCCCCCGAAGACGGCCGCGTGGAAGGGGGCGACCGCCCACCAGTAGGCGTGGCCGGCCAGTCCGTGCGGGTGGAACAGCGCCCGCTGGCGGTAGTGCGTGCCGCCCTCGCCGTCCGGGCCGACCGACAACTCCAGCCAGGCCAGGCCCGGCAGCCGCATCTCGGCGCGCAGCCGCAGCAACCGCCCCGGTTCGATCTCCTCGACGCGCCAGAAGTCCAGCGAGTCGCCGACCCGCAGCCGGGCCGGGTCCCGCCGCCCGCGCCGCAGGCCGACGCCGCCGACCAGGCGGTCCAGCCAGCCGCGCAGCGCCCAGGCGAGCGGGAAGGAGTACCAGCCGTTGTCGCCCCCGATGCCCTCGACGACCTGCCAGACGGCACTCGGGGAGGCCCCGACGGCGCGTTCCCGGACGTCCTCGTAGAGGCTGCCGCCCGCCCAGCCGGGGTCGGTGGGCAGCGGGTCGCTGGGAGCGCCGGGGAGGGAGGCCGAGGACCAGCGGGTGACCACCTCGGCGTCGCGGATCCGGCGAAGGGCGAGCTCCACCGCCCGGTCGAAGCCGATCAGGCCGCCGGCCGGGTCGGGCACCCAGCGGGCGATGTCGTGCTCGCCGCACACCACCTCGTGCCGCAGCGACTCGACCAGCGGCCGGGCGATGGCGTTCGGCACCGGGGTGACCAGGCCCACCCAGTGGCTGGACAGCCCCGGGGTGAGCACCGGCACCGGGACGATGACGCGCCGGCGCAGCCCGGCGACCCGGGCGTAGCGGCGCATCATGCCCCGGTAGGTCAGGACGTCGGGCCCGCCGAGGTCGAAGGTCCGGTTGACCCCGGACGGCAGCCCGGCCGCGCCGACCAGGTAGCGGAGCACGTCCCGTACGGCGATCGGCTGGATCCGGGTCCCCACCCAGCTCGGGGTGACCATCACCGGCAGCCGCTCGGTGAGGTAGCGCAGCATCTCGAACGACGCGCTGCCGGATCCGATGATCACCGCGGCGCGCAGTTCCGCGGTGGGCACGCCGCTGCGCCGCAGCGTGCGGCCGACCTCCGCGCGCGAGCGGAGGTGCGGCGAGAGCTGCTGCTCGGGCACCCCGCCGGGGATCAGTCCGCCCAGGTAGACGATGCGGGCCACGCCGGCCGCGGCGGCGGCCTCGCCGAACGCGCGGGCGGCCTCGCGGTCGGTCTGCTCGAACCCGGGCCCGGTGCCCAGCGAGTGGACGAGGTAGTAGGCGACGTCCACCCCGTCGACGGCGGCGTGGAGCGTGTCGGGCCGGGTGACGTCACCGGTGACGGTCTCGACCTGCGCCCGCCACGGCTGGTCGCGCAGCCGGCCGGGGTCGCGGACCAGGCAGCGCACCGGGTGTCCGGCCGCGAGCAGTTCGGGGACCAGGCGGCCGCCGATGTAGCCGGTGGCGCCGGTCACCAGGCAGCGTGGCGGGGTGGGAGGCTGATGGGTCATGCCGGCTCCTCCGCCCGGTGGCCGCAGGCCGCCGGGCCCTGCTCGGTTTCCGGGGTCGGTGTGAACCCAGGATCTCGCGCGCCGTCCGGATCCGGCGACCGGGCGGACCGGGTGGCAAGGTCGGGGGCCGGGCCGGTGGTGGCCAGATCGGGGGGCCGGGCCGGTGGTGGCCAGATCGGGGGCCAGATCGGGGGCCGGGCCGGTGATGGCCAGATCGGGGGGCCGGGCCGGTGACCCGGCCGGTGCCGAAGGTCCGCCTGGCACCATCGGTGACGCGCCGGCGCCGGGTGAAGCTCACCGCGGCCCCCGGCGGCGCGGGACCACCCGCAGGGACAGCAGGGCGCGGCCCACGGTGGCTCCCCCGTACACCGAGAAGCCCACCCCGATCAGCCAGGACTGGACGACCAGTACCGTGCCGACCGGCCCGTACGAGACCACGTTGGCCACGATCAGCGGTGCGAACACCAGCCGGGAGAACGCCCGCAGGCCGGCCAGCGCGACGACGGTCGCGGCCGCGCCCGGCAGCAGCCTGCGCCAGGAGACCCGCGCGCCGAGCAGCAGGCGTTGCAGCCACCAGAAGAGCAGGATCCCGCCCCCCACCGTGGCGACCACCCTCAGGGCCGGCTGCGCGGCGGTGTGCTCCCAGGGGACCCGGCTCCAGGCCGCGACCAGGATGTAGCCGATCAGCCCCGCCAAGGCCGCGGCCTGCCGCCACACGCTGTGCCAGGCGGCGGGCGCCAGCTGCCAGATCCGCTCGTACGCGGTCTGCAGGGCGGTCATCAGGGTGACCCCGAACACCGCGAGCGCGGCGAGGCTGAGGCCGGTGGCGGTGCTGAGAACCTCCCGCCGCGAGGCGAACAGCTGCGCCACCGCCGCCGACGACCGGCCGGACAGGCCGAGGCCGTCGGCGATCCAGTCGGCGATTCCGCTGCCGCGGGTCGGTGACGCGGCGGCGATCACCACGAGCAGCGGCACGAGCGTCACGAAGCACAGCGCCGCGAACGCCATCGCCCGCTGCAGCAGCTCGACCTCGCGGCCCCGCCGCCACGTCACGGCGACCACGCTCCGGGCGCGGCGGATCACGTCAGCGGTACGGCGTGCAGGCATCGCATCGAGGTGGGCCCGGGCGGGTCGGCGAGCGGCTCGGCCACCCCGCCGTTCACGTAGACCAGGAAGGTCCCCGTGTCGTCGGTGTAGACCGGCCGTCCGTCCGGCCCGGTCGTGTGCGTCAGGCTCACGACGACGACGCGCGGATCGGCGTGGGCGCCCGGTGCCCCGGGGATCGTGACGGCGTATCGCTCGATGTGTTCCATGGCGGCCTCCTGATGCCGCTCCGCCCGGCCGGCGGGGCCGGACGGGTGTGCCGGGGCCGTCCGCACAACCTCCTCCCCCGGGGGCCCGTGGGCGCATCTGCCCTGCTCTCCCGGGGGCAAACGACCTCCGGGTCCCGTGAACGGCCGACCGCCGGGCCGCCGGGGCGAACGAGCTCCGGGCAAACCGTCCGTCGGCGGACCGCCCGTGGGCGGTCGACCACCGGGCGATCCGCCTTCAGGAGGCGTCCGCCGCCGGATCGGCCAGCCGCTCCCGCAGGCTGCCGAGCGTGGCGGCCAGGAGCCGGGAAACGTGCATCTGGGAGCAGCCGATCTGCTCGGCGATCTCCGACTGGGTGCAGTCGCCCCAGAACCGCAGCATCAGGATCGTGCGCTCGCGCGGCGAGAGCTCGCCGAGCAGCGGCCGCACGGACTCCCGGAACTCCACCAGGGCGAGGTTCCGGTCGCGCTCGCCCAGCCGGTCGATCAGCGCACTGCCCGTCTCGTCCTCGCGGTCCTCACGCAGCGCGTCCAGCGAGTCCGAGCGGTAGGCACGGCCCACGCCGAGCGCGGCGGCGACCTCGGCGACGTCCAAGTCCAGCTTCTCGGCGAGCTCCTCCGCGGTGGGCAGCCGCCCGAGCTCCTGCTCCAGGACGTCCGAGCGGCGGGCGACCCGCAGGTAGAGCTCCTGGAGGCTGCGCGGGACCCGCACCGGCCAGGAGGTGTCACGGAAGAACCGTTTGATCTCACCGACGATCGTCGGGATCGCGTACGTCACGAACTCCACGCCCCGCCGGTGGTCGTAGCCGTCCACCGCCTTGATCAGCCCGACCGTGCCGACCTGCAGGAGGTCCTCCAGCTCGGCGGAGCGGTTGCGGAAGCCGGAAACGACGAACCGCACCAGCGGCATGTTGAGCTCGATGATCGTGCCGCGTACGTAGCTGTAGGCGTCCGACTCGCGGTCCAGGCCGGCGAGGCGCTCGAACAGCGCGTCGCTCCGCGCCCGGGCCTCGGTCTTGCCCATGCCCCGCAGCTCGTCGCGGGTCGGTCGGTGGAAGTCCTGCGCTCGTGGCGCGCTCGCGGGCAGCACCGCAGTGGTGAGGGCGGACACGGGGTCATCTCCCTGGCTTGTCCCCGCGCCACCTCACCCCCGGACAGGGTGATGCCTCCACCCGCGCGGCGGCTACGGACAGCCACGACGGGGGCACGCAGGGATCGGATGATGGGAGACCGTGACACCCGGCTTCTTCAGGCGGCGGCGTCCCGGCACGGTGACCGTGCCGTGAATCCGGCGGCTGCGAGACCGCCGGTGCGGAGAGGGCGGCAAGCCCGGCACTCCGTTCTTCGTTTATGCCCGGCCGCCGGGCGGATCAACCTTTTCCGGAGGCGCCCGACGCGGGGCGTGGCGACGAACGGACGATCGTCATGGCGACGGACGTGGTCCTGCGCCGTTTCCCGGTCCGCCGACCGGGCAGACGCGCGGCACGGGGACCGCCTCGCGCGCCGAGGAGACCGGCCATGGCCGCCACGACCGCGCCGCCCCTGCCCCGCACCGCACCGCACCCATCGAGCAGACCCGACAGGACGTGATCGCATGACCTCCCTCGGACGCCTCCCCTCCGACGGGGAGTCCGCCGGTGCCGGGCTCCGGGACCGGGCCCGCCGGGCCGGGGGCTGAGGTGGCCGGGATCATGGACGACGCCGCGTTCGGACGGCTGCTGGGCACGGTGCTGGAGGAGTCGCACACCACGGCCCCCGGCGCCCTGCCGGCCCTCATCGGCCGCACCGCCGCCGCCATGGGCCTGGCGGGCGCGGCCGTGTACCTGGCGGACGTCCAACAGGGTCGGCTGGTCGCCCTCCCGTCCGACGCGCCCTCCGACAGGGCGGATCCGGCGGCCGGGCAGGCGGGCGACGTGCTGGAGATCGACGGGACGCTGGCGGGGTGGGCGTACCGGACGATGTCGGAGCGGCTCTCCTCGGGCCCCGGGCTGACCCTGTGGCTCCCGCTGGCCGACGGGATCGAGCGGATCGGGGTGCTGCGGGTGGCGGCCACCTCGCTGGATGCCGCGACGATCGATCGGTGCCGGACGCTGGCCTCGCTGACCGCCCTCCTCGTGGAGTCGAAGTCGGCGTTCAGCGACACCGTGGCGCGGACGGTACGGCGCCGCCCGATGACCCTGCAGGCCGAGCTGGCGTGGGCGTTCATGCCGCCCATGACACTGGGCACCCGCCAGGTCACCTCCAGTGCCGTGCTGGAGCCCGCGTACGAGATCGGTGGGGACGCCTTCGACCACAGCCTCGACGAGGGTCGGCTGCACCTGGCGGTCGTCGACGCGATGGGGCACGACCTCGCGGCCGGCGGGGCGTCGGCGGTGGCGCTGGCCGGCTGCCGGTCGGTCCGCCGGGCCGGCGGCGGCCTCGCCGAGATCGTGGCGGCCGTCGACGGGGTGCTCGCCCGCTGGATACCGGGCCGGCTGCTGACGGCGGTCTTCGGCGAGATCGATCTCGCCGGCGGCCGGTTGTCGTGGGTCAACTGCGGCCATCCGCCGCCGCTGCTGATCCGCCGCCAGCACGTCGTGCCCGACGCCCTGCGGCGGCGCTCCGAGCTGCCGCTCGGACTGGGCGAGGGCTACCCGGTGGCGAACCGGACGGTCCACCACACCCAGCTGGAGCCGGGTGACCGGGTCCTCGTCCACACTGACGGGGTGACCGAGGGCCGGGGCCCCACCGGAGAGCAATTCGGCGAGCAGCGGCTGCTCGACCTGGTCGTGCGCTCGGTGGCGGCCGGTGAGCCGGCCCCCGAGGCGCTGCGCCGGCTGGTGCGCGCCCTTCTCGACTACCAGGGTGCGGGTCTTCGTGACGACGCCACCGTGCTGCTCGCGGAATGGCACCCGGCGCCGTGACGCCGGGCCCTCGCGCCCGCACCCGCACCCGCACCCGCACGACGGAGGGTCCGCGCCACTCGGGTGTCGGGCGTACCGCCGGCGCGGCGCCGGTGAACCTCCGCCCGCGCGGCCCGGGCGCCGGCCGTCTCAGGACAACCGGATGCCGATGACGCAGGTGTCGTCGTACGGGTTGGGTGCCTTGAGCCGGCGCAGTACGTGGTCGAGGCAGCCGGGGATCCCCGGCACCTTGTACTCCTCGACCGCCCTGAGCAGCCGGTCCAGGCCGCGGTCGAGGCCCTCGCCGCGGCGCTCGACCAGTCCGTCGGTGAAGAGCAGGACCAGGTCGCCCGGCGCGAGCGTCAGGACGGTGCTGCGGTAGACGGCGCCGGGGTGGGCGCCGAGCAGCGGTCCCAGGGGCGGGTCGAGGTAGCGGCCGACACCGTCGTGGACCAGCAGGGGCGGCAGGTGCCCGGCCCTGGCCCAGGTGAGGGTACGCCGCCCGGTGTCGAGCCGGCCGCAGACTGCGGTGGCGATGAACTCGCCGCCGAGGTGGCAGAGCATCTGGTTGAGGCGCTGGAGCAACTGGTCCGGTTCGGCCCCGGTGAAGGCGAGGCCGCGCAGCGCGTCGCGCAGCTGCGCCATGCCGGCGGCGGCGCGCAGACCGTGGCCGGAGACGTCGCCGACCACGATGAGGACGGTGCCGTCGGGGAGGGTCAGGGCGTCGTACCAGTCGCCGCCGACCTGGGTGTCGCTCTCGGCCGGCAGGTAGCGGGCCGCCATGTCGAGGTTGGGCGCGGGCGGGCCGTTCGGCACGTCCATGAGCGCGTGCTGGAGGGCGCGGACGGCGCGGTGCTCCACGGCCGTCTGACGGACCTGTTCGGCCAGCCGGGCCCGGGTGTCGGCGAGCGCCTTCTCGGTGTGCCGCCAGGCGGTGATGTCCTGGATGACGCCGCGTACGGCGAGAGGCTCGCCGTCCAGCTGCCCGGGGACGGTCTCGGCGATGGCCCGGACGGCCCGGCTGACGCCGTCGGCGCGGACGACCCGGAACTCGAGCGTGGCGGAGGTGTGGCCGGCGAGCAGCCGCTCGGCCAGGAGCCGGACGGCGGCACGGTCGGCCGGTGCGATGGCGGCCTCCGCCTCGGCCGGGCCCAGCGTGCCGGGCTCGGCCCGTTCCGGCAGGCCGAGCAGCCGGAAGACCTCGGGCGAGCAGTCGAGTCTCGCGGCGGAGACCTCCCACTGCCAGGTGCCGAGGCCGGCCAGCCGTTGCGCCTGGGCGAGCTGCTGTTCCCGGCGTTCCTGCTCGTCGTGGGTGCGCCAGCTGACCAGGACGCCGTCGAGGAACGGGGTGGCATGGAGGGTCATGGTCGAGCCGTGGACCGCGCCGCCGACGACCTCGACGTACTGCTCGGCCTCACCCCGGTAGGGCACGCCGCCGGCCGCGACGTCGAGCAGGTGCTGGAAGGTGCCGGAGGAGACCATGCCGGGGTAGAGCTCGCTGAGCAGCCGGCCGACGATGTCCTGACCGGTGCGCCCGGCCAGGTCGACGGTGGCGGCGTTGGCGTGCCCGACCCGAAGGTCGGTGACCTTCCCCTCGGGCTCGCGGACGGCGTGCAGGATCAGGACGGGGTCGAGGAGCGCGTCGAGGACCGCCCGGAACCACGGCTCGCCGGCCGGCACCGGAGCTTCCTCCTCCGCGCCCGGGGTGAGCACGCGCAGCAGCTGGGCGGCGCACAGCCGGGCCAGGGCGGAGAGGTGGTGCGCGGTGGGCCCGTCGGCGTGGAAGTCGCCGGGCCAGCCGAGTTTCATCGCGCCGATCAGCTGTTCGCCGGTGCGCAGCGGCAGCGCGCAGACGGTGTCGCCGGGGACGAGGTCCTCCCCCTTCAGGTCGGGGTACCGCGTGGCGAAGTCGGAGCGGCCGCGCACCCACACGGTCGCTCCGGCGCGGGCGGCGTCGGTCAGCGGCAGGGACATGTGCGGGGGGATGCGCTGCCACTGGCTGAGCTGGTGGGCGGGCACCCCGTGGCTGGCGACCAGCCTCAGCGCGCCGTCGGGCTCCAGGACGGTGAGGGCCACCGCGCCGACACCCAGCGGGGCGAGGGCGGCCTCGATGAGCAGGGCGGCCAGCTCGTCCGGTGTCTCGGCCGAGCCGAGGGCCGAGGCGGTGACGTGGTAGCGGGCGGCGTACTCGCCCCCGACCGCGGGAGCGCCCGCCCGCGGCTGCGGGGGGTCGGGGCCGCGCATCACGGGGGCGGGCGGCGCGAAGGACGGACGCCGCTCCACCACGGGGAGGTGCTCGTCGGCCTCCGGCGGCGCGACGGTCCCGAGGAGGTCGGCGGCGATGTCGACGAGTTTGCGGTTGCTGTCCTGGGAGAGCTGGACGAGGTGGCTGAACGCCTCGTCCGGGGTGCACCCGATCCGTTCGGTCAGGATGCCCTTCGCCTGTTCGATCACGGCGCGCGTCCGCATCGCGCGGCGCTGGCCCTCCACCTCGCTGCGCAGCCGGTCGATGGTGGCCCGTAGCCGGGCGCTCTCGCTGTGCGATTCCGACATCCGCGCCCCCTGGTCTGTCCTGCCAAGGTCCCGGTTCGCGTCTCTGGGCTGCCGGGGACGGTGCGAGGCACCGTGTTGAGGTGTGGGTCCAGCTTAGGCCGGTGGCCCGGGCGGCGCCGCGTGCGGGCGGGGCGTCCGCCGGCGGCTTGGGCCGGTGGCCCGGGCGGTGCCGCGTGCGGGCGGGGCGTCCGCCGGCGGCGCGGGACGTGGGCGCCGTCAGTTCAGTGCGGGTCGCGTCCGGTCGCGGGTCCCAGGCGGGCCGGCGGGGCGGCGATCTCCGACCACACGGTCTTGCCGCCCGCGTCCGGCACGCTGCCCCAGGCCCAGGAGAGCAGCGCGACCACACGTAGCCCGTGCCGGCCGGGGACCGCCGGATCGTCGTTGCTCCGGAGTACCGGCGGTTCGGGGCTCTCGTCCGACACTTCCACGCGCAGCCCCGACGACGAGTGGCGCAGCCGCAGCTCGATCGGACCACCGGCGTGCCGGGCGGCGTTGGTGACCAGCTCGCTGACGACCAGCAGGACGTCCTCGGCCACCGCCCGGCGCTCGTCCCCGGCGGCCGGGAGCCAGCCCCAGTCGAACAGGGCCGCGCGGGTGAACTCGCGGGACCTGGTGACCGCTCCCCTGCCGGAGACGAGGGCCAGGCTGCGCTGGTCGGCGGCGGGTGGCATCAGCCGTCCTGGCCGGCGAGCGCCTCGGCCCTCGAGGGGGCGATGCGGAAGATCTCGGCCGCGCCGGTGATCTCCAGCATGCGGGCCACCATCGGGCTGGGACCGGCGAGCACCAGCACCCGGCCGCCGCCCTCGGCGGCGAGGCGGGTGCGCAGCAGCAGGTTCAGGCCGGTGGAGTCGCAGAAGGAGAGGCCGTCGCAGTCGATCACGACCGGCCCGGGCGGGCCGTGCAGGGCCGTTTCCAGGGCTTCCCGCAGAGGCTGCGCCGTGTCGTGGTCCAGCTCGCCCTCGGGGCGGACGACCACGCTCCGCCCCGAGGCGCTGACCGTCACCGTGAGCCCCTCCGGGCCACCGTCGGCTTCCATGGCCTCCGCTCCTCCCATGTCCTTGTTCAACGATAGGGCGCGTGTGCTCTCAGCGGTCGCGGACGGTCGTCTCGACGATCTTGCCCGTGGCCGTGCGGACGGCGTGCACCCGGTGGCCGATCGTGGCCACCACGAGCAGTCCGTACCCGCCCGGCCCGGGCCGCGCGGCCGGGTGGAGAAGCTCCGGGCTGGTGTCCTCGACCGCGATCTCGACGCCCGCGTCGGCGACCGCCATGCTCAGCGTGCACGGGCCCGGCGCGTGACGGCAGGCGTTGCCCACCAGCTCGCCGACCACCAGCACCGCGTCCTGGCAGGTCTGGGGGCTCAGCCGGCCCCTGCCGAGACCGGCCAGCTCACCGAGGAAACGGCGCGCGGCGCGCCTGGCCCTGGCCTCCGAGCCCGGGGCGCCGTCGAGGTCGACCTCGAGCGAGGGGACACATCGCATGACGTCACCTCGGTTCTCCTCGCTTCCGGTCCGGACCTCGCGCCTACCCCACCGCAGCCGGCGTAACCTGCGGCTCCGATGCCGGGAGGGGCACCATTCGGGACGCCGGGAGGGGCACCATTCGGGACGGTGACACCGCTCGGGACGAAGGCCGCCGGCCCCCGACAGCCGTCCAGGGCGCCGCGCCGACCGTGGGCCGGCGCGGCGCCCTGGAAGACGGGGGCCTTCTGTCGTTCCGGGCGGCCTCAGGCCGGGGTGAGGCGGCCCCGCCATCCGCCGCTCTCGCCGCCGCGTCCCTCGATGAATCCCTTGAAGCGGTCGAGATCGCCCTTCACCCGCCAGTCGACCATGCCGAGCGTGTCGGCCGCCGACTCGGCCAGGCCCTTCGGCTCGAACTCCATCGCCAGGCTCACCCGGGTGTGGTTCTCGTCGATCTTCCGGAAGGTCACCATGCCCATCTGCTGCACGTCCCCGCCGACGGTCCGCCAGGACACGCGCTCGTCGGGCACCTGGTCGACGATCTCGGTGTCGAACTCGCGGCTCACGCCCGCGATGCTGGTCTTCCAGTGGTTGTGCCGGTCGTCGACCTGCCGGACCTCCTCCACGCCGTCCATGAAGTTCGGGAACTCCTCGAACTGCGTCCACTGGTTGTACGCGGTGTGCAGCGGCACGTCCACGTCGATCGATTGCCGCACCATGCTCATGAGTGCTCCTCCTCGTCGGCGGTCAGTCCTTGGCGGCGTCCTTGACCTTCTGGGCGGCCTGCTTGAGGTCGCTCTTGGCCTGGGTCGCCCGGCCCTCGGCCTTCAGACCGGGGTCGTCGGTGGCCCTGCCGACGGACTCCTTCGCCTTGCCCTTCGCCTTCTCGGCGACGTTCTTCACCTTGTCCCCGGCGCCCATGGCGTCGCTCCTCTGCTCTCGGCCCGGCCGTGGTCCGGCCGGCGTCCCGGGGCGTCTGCTCCGGTTGGCGGACCTCAAACCGCCCGGCCGGCTCGGGCTTGGCCCCGCCCCTGGCGGGTAGCCGCGGGAGGCGGCGGTGTCCCCCGGCCCTCCCGTTCGCCGGCACCGCACCGCGGGAAGGAGGCCGACGTGCGGCCGCTGCGCTTCGGTGTGGAGGAGGAGTACCTCCTCGTGGACACCCGGACCAGGACCACGGTGCCCCGGGCGCCCTCCGTTCTGCGGGACGTGTCGCGCGTACTCGGCGACCGGGCACAGGCGGAGTTCTACGCCACCCAGATCGAGGGCTGCACTCCCCCGGTGCGCACCGCCGCCGAGCTGCGCGCACACCTGCTGGCGGTCCGGGCGGCCCTGACGGCGGCGGCGGCCCGGGCCGGCTGCCTGCTGGTCGCGTCCGGGTCGGCCGTGCTGCCGAGCGCCCATCCGCTGCCGGTCACCGACGCACCGCGCTACCGGCGCATCGCCGGCCATGTGGGGCCGGGCGTCGCGGACCAGGCCGGCGGGGAGGTCTGCGGCTGCCACGTCCATGTCGGCGACCTGACCCGGGGCGAGGCTCTCGCGGTGAGCACCCGCCTGAGCCCGTGGCTGCCGGTCGTCCAGGCCCTCGGTGCGAACTCACCGTTCTGCGAGGGCGCGGACCGCGGCGGGGCGAGCTCGCGGGCGACACACTACGAACGCTGGCCGACGGTCGGTCCGGCCCCGAGCCTCGACGAGACCGGGTACGAGCGGTACGTCGAGCGGCTGGTCGCCGACGGCACCGTCGTCGACCGGCGGATGATCTACTGGTACGCCCGCCCGTCCGAGCACCTGCCCACGCTGGAGGTGCGCATCGCGGACGTGAACGCCGACGTCGGGGTCCCGGTGCTGATCGCGGTGCTGCTCCGCGGGCTGACCCGCGTCCTGCTCGCGGAGACGGACCGGCCGTGTCCGCCCGTCGGGGAGCGGCTGCTGCGCACGGCCCACCGGCGGGCCGCGGCGGCCGGGCTGCACGGCACCGCCCTGGACGTGCGCGGCGGCGACGACGCGCCCAGGTCCGCGCCGGTGTCCGTGCTGCTCGACGAGTTGCTGGAACGGGCCGCGCCGGGCCTGGCGGCAGAGGGCGACCTCGACCTGGCCCGGCGGCTCTGCGCCCGGCTGCTGGCCGGCGGCGCCGGCGCGGACGCCCAGCGGGCCGCTTTCGCCCGGCGCGGCCTGCTGCCGGACGTGGTCGACGCGCTCGCGGCGCTGACGGCGGGCGGCGGGACGTCGGGCGCCCGGACCTCGGGCGGCCGGACCTCGGGCGGCCGAACGGAGTCCGAGTGAGCCGGCCCGTGCCGGGCAGACGCGCGCTGGGGGCCGCCGAACCGGAGGTGTGACCGCCATGCCCCGCCCGCAACGAACTCCGCTCCGCCGCCGGGTACTGATGTGCCCGCCCACCTACTTCTCGGTGGACTACACGATCAACCCGTGGATGGACCCGGAACGACCGGTCGACCGGCGGCGGGCGGTCCGCCAGTGGGAGGAGCTGGTGGGCGTGTACCGCTCCCTGGGGCACCTGGTGGAGTTCGCCGACCCGGTGCCGGGGCTGCCCGACATGGTGTTCAGCGCGAATGCCGCCACCGTGGTCGACGGGAGGGTGCTGATCGCCCGCTTCCGCCATCCGCAACGGGCACCGGAGGCGGTGGCGTTCTGGCGCTGGTTCGCCGGCCGTCCGTTCCCGGAGGTCGGCATGGCGGCGCACGTCAACGAGGGGCAGGGCGACATCCTCACCGCAGGCCGCATCCTGCTCGCCGGTACGGGGTTCCGCACCGAGCCGGCGGCCCACGACGAGGTCCGCCGCCGCCTCGGCCTCCCGGTCGTGACCCTGCGGCTGGCGGACCCCTGCTTCTACCACCTCGACACCGCGCTGTGCGTGTTGAGCGAAACCGAGGTGCTGTACTACCCCGGCGCGTTCGACCGGCCGAGTCTGGCGGCGCTGACGGCGCTGTTCCCGGACGCCCTGCTCGCCACCCGGGAGGAGGCCGGCCGCTTCGAGGTGAACGCCTTCAGCGACGGCCACCACGTCGTGCTCCCCGCCACCGCGGACCGGCTGGCCTCCCGCCTCGCCGGCCGCGGGTTCGAGCCGGTCGGCGTCGACGTGTCGGAGTTCCGCAAGGCCGGTGGCGGGGCCAAGTGCTGCACCCTCGAACTCGCCGCGACCTGACCGCAGCCGCCCCTCCTCCCTCGGAGACCACCACCAGGAGACCAGCGTGAGGAGACCACCGTGATCGAGACCTCCCGACCGCCCCGCCTGCCCGCCCCGCGCGGCCCGCTCTCCGAGGCCGTCCGGACCGTCCTCGCCTCGGGCCCGCCCGGCGCCGCGGGCCTGCCCGACCCCGTCCCGGTACGCACGCAGGACCCGTGGGGCGAGGACCTTCAGCTGGCCCTCTACGTCTGCTACGAGCTGCACTACCGCGGCTTCGGGGGCGTCGACCCGGGCTGGGAGTGGGACCCTGGACTCTTGCGACTGCGCCGCGCGTTGGAACGGCACTTCCTGGCTTCCGTACGGGCGGAGGCGGGCGGGCCGCCTCCGCTGGACGACCTGCTCGAACGGCTGCTCACCGAGCCGCGCACCGGCACCGGCCCCTCCCACTTCCTGCTGGCCGACGGACGGCGCTGGCAGGCCTGCGAGTACCTGGTGCACCGCTCGCTGTACCACCTCAAGGAGGCCGACCCCCAACTGTGGGCGGCGCCCCGCCTCGGCGGCGCGGCGCAGGCGGCCTTCCTCGCCGTCGAGTACGACGAGTACGGGGCGGGGCACCCCGATCGGGCGCACTCCCGGCTCTTCGCCGAGATGATGGCGGACTTCGGCCTGGACCCCACGTACGGCCACTACGTCGACGCGGCGGCCGCCCCGGCGCTGGCGGTGGTCAACCTGATGTCGCTGTTCGGTCTCCACCGGGCCCTGCGCGGCGCGCTGGTGGGGCAGTTCGCGGCGGTGGAGATCACCTCCTCGCCCGGGTCCGCCCGGCTGGTCCGGGCGTTCGAGCGGCTCGGCGCGGGGCCGGCCGGCATCCGCTTCTACCAGGAGCACGTGGAGGCCGACGCCGTGCACGAGCAGCTGGTCCGGCACGGGGTGATCGCCCCGCTCCTCGCGGCGGAGCCCGGGCTGGCCGGCGACGTGGCCTTCGGGGTCGCCGCGAGCTCGCTCGCCGAGGAGCGCCTGGCCGACCACCTGACCGGCGCGTGGGCGGCCGGGCGCAGCTCACTGCGCGGCGGACCGCTCGCCGGAACCGGGTGGACCGCCCGGGCCGGGTGAGCCGCCCGGGCGGTGGCGACGGTGGCTGGTGTCGCAGAAGGGGTAGCGGCGGCTGCGGCCGCAGGTGCACAGGGCCACCATCGGACGGTCGGAGCGGACGGTGGTGCCGTCCGGGAGCACGATCTCGACCGGGCCCTCGATCAGCACCGGGCCGTGCCCCGTCGGCTGCACCCGCCGCGGGCCGCCACGATCGGGGCGGGCCGGCTCGGACAGCGCGGGCGACTCGGACGGCCCGGACGGCCCGGACGGCCCGGACGGCTCGGACGGCCCGGACGGCTCGGGCCGCCCTGGTAGGACGGGACGGGCGGGTGAGTCAGGCAGGGCGGGCACCGCGGATCACCGCCAGTTCCTCCTCGCGAACGCCCGGGTCGATCAGGCCGCGGCTCTCGAACCAGACCGCCCGTGCGGTCATCACCGGCCCGAAGCGCTGGCGCCGCCGGGCCACCACCTCGGCCCGCAGCCCGGCCCGTTCCAGGGCTCGCACGGTCGCCCGGACGTCGGCCAGCGAGGACTGCACCACGAGCAGCACCCCGCCGCGCGCCAACAGCCCGGGGGCCTCGCGGCAGATCCGGTCGAGCAGCAGCCGGCCGTCCGGCCCGGCGTCCCAGGCCCGCGCGACGCCCCGCCGCGGGCTCCCGGGCCGCTCGGCGGGCACGTACGGCGGGTTGCTGAGCACCAGGTCGAACCGCCGGCCCCGGACGGGGCCGGTCAGGTCGCCGTGGCGCAGCCGGATGCGACACCGGTGGAGCCAGGCGTTCGCGCCCGCGGTCGCGAGGGCCAGCCAGGACACGTCCACCGCCGTCACCCGGGCACCGCGGCAGGCCGCCGCCAGCGCGATCGCACCGCTGCCGGTCCCGAGATCGAGGCAGCGCACCCCGCGCAGCGGACCCTCCCGGGCCAGGCTCTCCGCCAACAGGGCCGTGTCGCCCTGCGCCGGGTACACACCGGGTGGTCTGAGCAGCAACATAACGCGCGCCTGCCCAGCATCCTCCTGCACAACCGGAGATTGCGGGCTTCACTCCCGTACCACCGGACGACCCCGGCACCGCGAGTGTTTCCCGCCGAGCCGGGCAGACGGAAGGGCCGGAGGTGGGGACATCATGACCCTGCTGATCATCGTCCTGCGATTCGCTCTGTTTCTGCGGCGCAGGTCTCGCCGTCGGCGTGCTGCGCGCGGTCGACGTACTGCGGGCGGTCGACGTACTGCGGGCGGTCGACGTACTGCGGGCGCCGGCGCCCGCCGGGCTCGTGGCCCGGGTGCCGGGCATCGTACTCGCCGGCGGCTCCTCGTCCGACGTCCGACGCCGGTGGTGCCGCCGATGGGCGCCCGCCCGCCGATGGATGCCCGCGAAGGACGCGGACATGCCCACGAAGGAGGGCCGCCATGGCGCTCGTACTCTTCCTGATCATCATCGCGATCGTGCTCGGGCTGATCGGCGTGGTCGCCCACGGGCTGCTCTACCTGCTGTTCCTCGGCATCGCGGTACTGCTCCTCGCCCTGGGCATCTCCGCGGTCCGGTTCCGGCGCGGGGGCGGGCGCGCGACCCGGTGAGGTGCGATCGCGTGAGGTGGGATCGCGCGGGAGGAGGCGGCTCGGCTCCGGGCGCCTCAGCTCCGGTCGCCGAGGAGTTCGGCAACCGTGTCCGGGCAGTCGATGAAGGAGCTCTCGTCACCTGCCGGGACAGCGCGGTAGGTGCGGTCGAGGAACCTGGCGAGCTCGTCGGTGCGCAACACGACCAGCGCGCAGCCCTCCGTACCATGGATCTGGATCTGGGTGAACCCCTCCTCCCACGGGCCGACCCGGATGTCCCCGTGGCCGGAGAGCGCCTCCAGCCCGGCGGCGAAGAGGTCGCGCGCGGCGGTCCACTCCGTCTCCACGTCCTCGCACGGCCGGACCGACGCCCGGGCCGGAAAGCCGAGTGTGAGGGCGAGCGGGTCGTCACTGGCGTAGCGCGCGCAGATGCGGATCATCTGCGGCGCCGGCCCCAGGATGCAGGCCTCCACGACGTCCTCGATCAGATGGCTCACTCCGTACTCCTCCCTGCGGTGTGGTGCCCGGGCGTCTACCCGGGCCGCGGAGGTACATGTCCTCCCCGTCCGGGGGGAATGGTGGATGCCCCGTGCCCCCTCGTTCACATCTCCCGTATCGTCCCGACCCCATCGCGCCGGGCGCGGGCCCGGGGAGGGGGCGCCGTTGTCACCCGCCGCACGGCACCGGGGAAACGCATGACACCGAGGAAAGAGGCCCGCACCATGAGCAGGTTCGACGCGTTCACCGCCATGCTCGACTGTCCGGTCCACGTCGTCACCGCGGCCGTCGGCGAGGAACGGGCGGGCTGTCTGGTCGGCTTCGCCGGGCAGTGCTCGATCCGGCCGCCCCGGTTCACCGTGTGGATCTCCAAGGCGAACCACACCTACGCCGTCGCCTCGCGCGCCGACACCCTGGCGGTCCACCTGCTGTCACGGCAGCGCCACGACCTCGCCGAACTGTTCGGCGGCCTTACCGGCGACCGGGTCGACAAGTTCACGGCCGTCCGCTGGACCCCCGGCCCGGACGGCGTCCCCGTCCTCACCGACGCCGTCGCGTGGTTCGCCGGCCGCGTGCTCGACCGCGCCGACTGGGGCGACCACGTCGGCTTCCTCCTCGACCCGTTCGTCACCCGCACCACCACCGACCACGGCCACCCGCTCACCCTCCGCGACGTGACCGACATCGACGCAGGACATGCCGCCTGACCCTCCGGGGGCCGGCCCGGTGACCGCTCGCGTCATCGCCGACGCCTCGGCCGGGCACGCGCCCACGGATTCGGCCGCCCGGCGGCGGACTCGGACACCCTCGTCAGGAGACCTCTACGCCGGAGAACAGCGGGCTGCCGGCGCCCGGAGGCCGGCAGCCCGCACGGGTGGGCTCGTCGCGGTCAGCCGTGCCGCATGTCGTCCGGGTCGGCGGGAAGGCCCGCCGACGTGCCGCGGCCGCCGTCCTCCGGCAGAGGCGGCGCGCCCTCCCCTGTCATCCGCGTCTGCGGCGTCTCCCTGTCCGGCGCGTCGGCGGGACCGGTCGGCCCTGCCCCGGCCGGGGCAGCCGGCCCGCCGTCCGGTGTCAGCCGGCCGCGCCAGGCGCCCCGCTCCCGGCCCTGCTCCTCGATGAACCCCTTGAACCGCTTGAGGTCGCCCTTGACCTGCCGGTCCAGGACACCGAGCATGGCGCCCGCCCTCTCGGCCATGCCGTGGGGCTCGTAGTCCATGGCCAGGCTCACGCGGGTGCGGGCCTCGTCGATGCGCTGGAACGTCACGACGCCCATCTGCCGGACGTCGCCGCCCACGGTGCGCCAGGCGATGCGCTCGTCGGGCAGTTGGTCGACTATCTCGGTGTCGAACTCGCGCCGGGCGCCGGCGACCTTCGTCGTCCAGTGGCAGTGCCGGTCATCGGTCTGGCGGACCTGCTCCACGCCGTCCATGAACCGCGGGAAGTCCTCGAACTGCGTCCACTGGTTGTAGACGCTGTGCAGCGGGACCTCGACGTCGATGGACTCCTTCACCGTGCTCATGGCGTTCCCCTTCCACAGGTGCGGCCCGGAGGCTCCGAGCCAACCGGCGCCTGCCCGCGAGACGGGATCCCAATCAGCGGGCCAGGGCTTCGCCCCGGCGTGCGGGGCCGGCCGGTAGGCGCCCTCGACGCGCTGCGGCAGGCCTGCTCCCGGTCCCGTCACTCGCCGGCCGCGGCTGTGCGCCGGGTCAGGTCCATGTGCCAGTTGGTGATCCATGTCCGCCCGCCGTCGAGGGAGAAGGCCTGCTCCCAGTGCGCGCGGTCGGCGGTGATGCCCGACCAGATGAAGCGGGCCCGGATCTCGTGGCCGTCGTGCTCGTCGTCGCCGTAGAAGACGCCGGTGCCGTCCGGGCGGAAGCCGCCGCTGACCGGCGGGAAGAGGGTGCCGGTGCGCTTGCTGGCCCAGTAGAGCGACCACTGGGCGGTGGCCGGGTCGAACAGGCGCAGGGTCAGACCGGAGAAGCCCTTCGTGGGGAACTCGATCTCGTCGAAACTGGCGGCGCCGTCGAAGTGGACGGAGGCGCGGGTGACGCCGGGGAACTCCTCCCAGTGCTCCTCGCCCTCGCTGGGGTCGAGGAAGTTCTTGCGCCAGCGGTTGGCGACGTCGTAGGTGCCGGTGAGGAAAGCGAAGCCGTTGTTCGTCATGCAGCGGACGCTATGGCCACTTCCCTGACAGCTTCTGTCAGCGAAGTGGCGCGAATTGACGGCTGTGCCTGCCCGCCGGTCGGGGGCGCGGCCCGGCGCGGCCGGTGACCGGCACCGGTGGGCACGCCGCGGCATGGCCGCCTGCGGCCGCCGGGGCGACACTGGAGACAGCCAGGGGCGATGACGCTCGCCCTCGAACGCCCTCGATGCCGCGGCGCTGACGGCCTCCATCCGGCAAGGGCAGGAAGGCCGCCGTGCCCGCCGGCTCGTCGAGAGCCGCGCGCGCCTCGCCGGCCTCGGCGCCCCCGCCCGACTCCTGCGCGACCTGCACCACGGCCTCGGCCGGGAACTCGCGGCCCCGGCCGAACGCCCCGGCGTCCGATGACCCTGACCGAACGACCCGGCGTCCGATCACCCTGCCCTGCCCTGCCCCGGGAGGAATCCTTGCGTCTCACCGACACCCGCACCGGCACCACCGCCGAGATCCGCCCCGCCTGGCGCGGCCTGCTGCGCGTCGCCGTCCACCTCGGGCGCCCGGAGCACCCATTCGACCTCGCGGACCTGCGCGCCCTGCTGGTCGCCGACGTGCTGCGCCGCGTCTGCGAGCTCGGCGGGGATCTCCAGGTCGGCCTCGTGTGGGCATACCCCGACCTGCCGCCTGCCCAGGTCAAGGCGCTGGCCCGGGGCGCCGACCTGATCGGCGTCCACCCGCCCGACCCCGACGGTGCCACCGCCCCGGCCGACGTCCACCTGCTCGCGCCCGGTACCGGCGCCGCCCGGCCGGCCGCCGGCGCCGTCGTCACCGCCACGGCGCCCGCCCGGCCGCCGGTCCCCGGCGAACCACCGCTCGGATTCCTCGACCGCATGGAGGTGGAGCCGCTCGCCGTCCGCCTCGCGCTGCTGCGCCACCCCTACCGGGTACCCGTGGACCTCACCCGCCGGACACTCACCGCCGCCCAGGAAACGCTCGACCGCTGGCGGCGGCTGGTCGCCGACTGGGCGCAGGAGCCCTCCCTCCCCTCGCTCGCCGACCCGACCCACCGGGCCTTCGCAGCCTTCGAGAACGACCTCGACACCGCGACCGGCCTGGCCGAGCTGGACCGGATCGCCGATGGCTCCGGGCCGGCAGGTGCCCGGTTCGAGACCTCCGTGCGCCTCGACCGCGTCCTCGGTCTCGAACTCCCGCGGGACATCGGCCGGGCCGCGCCCCGGACGAGGAGCTGAGCCGGTTGGCCCCGGCCCGGACGAGGAGCTGAGCCGGTTGGCCCCGGCCCGGACCGGCGGTAGCGGCCGGGGCGGGAGGACGACACGGTGCGCGCCTGCCGGGAACGGACGGCCCGCCACGGCGCGAACGAGCCCACCCCCGGCTCAGCCGGTGCCCGCGTAGTCGTGGTCGCCCGAGCGTGGCACGAACGGCACGCCGTGCCCGGCGGCGCACGGCACGGCGGCCTGCACGTCGCCCTCGGTCGCACACGCCACGCCCAAGGCCGGGACGCACCGTCAGGCGGAAGGCTTCGGGCGGCCGTCGCCGAGGGCGGTCGAGGCGTCGCGGAGCGCCTGGTCCACCGCTTCGGCCTGGCACTGCCACCGGGCGAGCGCCGTCCGGAGCGCGCCACCGGTGGCGAAACCATCGAGGGCGGCCACCGCGGAGGCACCCGAGTGGGCGCCGAGTCCGCGGATCGTGGTGTTCGCGTCGGCGAGTTCGGTCAGCGCGGCTCTCACCGGCGCGATACTCCCGGGCGGGTCGACGCCCTCGTTGTTCTTCGGCGAACCACTCACCGCTGATCATCCCCTCCCCGGTCGATGATTCGATCACGTTAGTCGGCGACAGGAATTGTTAACAACTCGTCAATATGCGCCAGCGGCTTACCTGTTGCCTTCCCGGTTGCCTTTCCCACATCCCTTCCCGCTGCCATTCCCGCCGCCATTCCTGTTGCCTTCCCTGTCGATGCCGGCCGGGCTCGCCGCCGTGTCGACAGCCGGCGCCGCGACGTGCCGTGAACCGGGGTGGAATCTTGACGCGGGGCTGACGTCACACCCGGTCGGCGACGGCGATACTGGGCAGGTCGCGAGCGGCGGATCCGGCAGGTGCCAAGGGTTCCGAGGACAGGAGGGACCATGGGGACGACGACCGGGATCGCGACCGCCCTGGCGGCGTTCGCGGCCCTCGGGGGCCTGGTCTCCTACCTGGCCGGCGTGGCGGGGCTGCGGGACCTCCGGCGGCTGCGCCGGGCCGGCGTGCCGGTGCGGGCACTGGTGCGCGAGCGCGTTCCAGGGCCGGAGGACCGCTCGGCCGTCTCCCGCCCGCTGCTGCAGTTCACCACCGACGACGGCCGCGTGGTCGAGGTCTTCTCGCCGGTGCCGTCGAGCCGCCGCGCGCCCCTCGTCGACGGCTCGTACGTCGGCATCCGGTACGACCCTGCGGACCCTCGTCACGTCCTCGTCAGCGGGCGCGAGCGCCGTCGGCTGGAGTACGCGTTCCTGGGGCTGGGCGGCGTCATGGCGCTCGCCGCGCTCGTCCTGGTCGTCCTCGACCGGCGGCCACGGTGACGGCGGAGTACTCCGCCGTGGACGGCCGGCCGTCGACCCGCCGGACGGCCCGCACCCCGAGCCGAACTGGTAGAACTTCCACGGCGGCCTCACGGGTTGCCGGTTCATCGGCGGCGATGGGGGACACCGTCCGGACCGGCCACGAGGTCACCTGGCCCCTCAAGGGTCGGCCACCCGGACACCGCGGCCGACCGGTACAGCTCCTGCCCGGCCCCGGCGCCCGGCAGCACCAGAAGGCACGCGGAGACGGAGCAATGAGCGCGAACGGCACCACCGGCGGCGGGCATCGTGTCCGGATCCTGGACGGCGGGCACGAGCTGACCGTTCACACCCTGACGAGGACCACGGAGGGGTTCAGCGTCTCCTACTCCGTCACCCCACCCCTTCCGGGTGATCTTCACCCGGCCTCCACCGACGCACCGCCGCTGTTCCTCTGGCTGGAGGCCGTCGACGACCGCGGCCGCCACTACCTCGACTACGGCGGCGCCCACGGGCTCAGCCCCGACGGACTGCGGACCGACGGCAGCATCTGCGGGCGCCCGCCCGTACCACCGGAGGCCGGCGCGCTGAGGGTCCGGCTGGTCTTCCTGCGGGGTGGGACGGAGCAGGCCTACGAGGTCGCATTCCCGCTGCCGGCGCCCCACTGAGCGGCGGCCGCGCACCTGCTCCGGGCTGTTCCACCACGACCCGCGGGACCAACCACGGGAGGCCGCGCATGAGGTGCCGGTGACGGGGGGCGCGCGGCTCGGGTGCCAGGTCGACCGGATTTGAGCCCGCCACCCCCGGCGGGGCCGTCCCCACGACAACCGATCTGCCCGGGCACCCTTTGGCAATCGCCGCGCGCCCCCACCCCTGTTTTTCACTGGCCGCCGAAACGGCCCCGGAGGAACCGCCGGGGCTGGGATTCGGCACGGTCCGCCGTCCAGTCGTCGACTCTGGTGGCGAACCGTTTCCTCGCTGCTGACGCTATGCCCGCCGGTACGGCATCCGACCGGCCCTGACGCCTCCCTGACGGGCCGCGCGGCGATCTTGACGACCCCTTGGCGCCGGAGGTCGGACCGGGAGCGGTAGCCCCTCGGGGTGGGGGCGGTGGGGGCAGCAGCTTCGCCACCCCCACGGGCACCGGCACGGGCTACGCGCTTTCGACGATCGGGACCGCGAACCACAACGGCCAGGTGACCATCTCCTTCACGGTCCCGTCTTTTGACCATCACCAAGACCCACACCAGGCACTTCACGCAGGGACGGGACGGCACCTACACCACCACCGTTGGCAACGCCGCCGGGGCCGCCCCGACCGACTGGCACCACGGTCACCGTGCAAGACACCCTCCCTGCGGGGCTCAATGCCGACAGCATCAGCGGCACGGGCTGGCCCTGTGACCAGGGCACGCTCACCTGCACCCGCAGTGACGCCCTTCCCGCCGGGAGCAGCTACCCGCCCATCACACTGCAGGTCGCCGTCTCCTGCGGGGCCGGCGGCGAGGTCACCAGCACCGCGACCTTCACCGGGGGCGGTGACACCACCTCCCTCACCGCCACCGACCCCACCACGATCAGGCACCACAAGCACGACAAGTACGACATGCGCTGCGACCACCACGAGCACTGGTAGACCAACCAACCCGGGGCCGCCCTACCAGCCGACTCCCAGGGCCTCCAGCTGCACGAGTTGTCCCGGGCTGACCTTCGCCCAGCGGACCTTCGTGTTGGAGATCCACACCCCCGAGCGCGGGCGGGACCGCCGCCGGAGACGTGGAACCCGGCGCCCACCCGACGCGACAGCCGGGGCACCACCCTGCCCACGACCGGCTCGAACAACCGAAACGGCCCGCCGAACGACCCGACGGACCGTCACGAAACTTCGCGGTCAGGCCCGCTGCGCCCTCGGCCGACCACGGAGACGCCGAGGACCGCGCTGAGATTCGCGCGATCACCGACGCCATGATGCGTCTCCCGACCGGCGTCCCTTTTCACTCCGCCGGACAGCTCACCGTCAGGTCACTCGCCGAAGAAGCGCAGTTCAAGCGCCACAAACCGACACACAAACACCGGACTCAAGGACCTGTTCCACGCTGCCCTCGTCTGCTCGCAGGGCCACCGCCCACAGATCGCACAGCGACCGACTTGCCACAGAAGGCGATCAGGCGGTCGAACCGTCAGGAGGTCAGGCCGCGAGGAGGGTCAGCAGGTCCGCGCTGCGCGCCACGTGCCGGAGGTCCTTCAGCAGTTCGGACGGGGGCACCGTGATCACGGTGCAGGCCGCGTGCGCCTGGCAGTAGCGGCTCACCGAGGGCCGCAGGATCCGCGGCAGCCGACCGCTCCGGCCGGTGCCCACCACCAGGAGGTCGTCCGGGCGGTTCGCGACCTCCACCAGGGCCCGGCCGGCCTCGGCCCGAAGCACCAGCGGCTCGATGCGGACGCCGGTCGGGTAGCCCCCGAAGGCCTGCTCGAAGGCGGTGTCGAGCCGCTCGCCGGCCGCCTGCGCCCAGAGCTTCGCCAGCGGCGGGCACGGGTGGGCCCGGTAGGCCGGCTCGCCGCCGACCGGCGTCCAGGTGATCACCGGGACGAGCACGGCGTCGCGGAGCACGGCCTCCTCCATCGCGCGGTGCAGGGCCGCCAGATTGCCCAGTGATCCACTGACTCCGACGATAACCCGAGTGTCCTCGGCCATGACGCTTCGCTTCCTTTGATTCATAGGCTGTGATGTGAGTCTAGCCTGCGTAATACGTCCTTAGCAACGGGATACACCTGGGATCGCCGAAATCGCGAGCGCGGACGGCCCTTCTTGGCGCAACCTTGACGCCGTCGCACGGGATCGTCACTCCCCGTGGGCACTGGCATCCCTTGTGCCACCATCCGGGCATACGTTCGCGCCGCAGTCGATGGACGCCCTGGCCGCCCTCGCGCAAGCCCGGCAGCCACGGGCGAGCCCGGCGCGTCCGGTGCCCCCACCCCGGCCGACAGGGCACGCCGGGACAGCAGGTGCGTGCGTCAGGGCCGCATCAAGGACTTCCCGCGCCGCGCCAAGCGGGCGTCAAAACGCGTACGGCCCGTGGCGGGTCGGTGCTTCGCTGTGCCCGTCCCGTTCGTCCCGTCATCGCCGACATGCCGTCCCGCTTCGCCGGGTCGGCTCCGGAAGGTCCCAGAACTGATGCGCCGCTCGGCCCTCACCCCACCGGCCACCACCCCCGACCCGGCCGGGCCCGGCCGGGCCCGCCGCACGAAGGCCGCCGGCGCCGAGCCGGCACCCCCGCGCCACCGCCCCGGCGCGCCCCGCCCGGGCCGCCGCCGGCTGATCACCGCGCAGCAGCTCCGCGAAGCCCTGCCCGCCGCCGTGCGCAAGCTCCGCCCGCGCGCCATGGCGAGGAACCCGGTCATGCTGGTGGTCGAGACCGGCTCCGCCCTCACCACGCTCACCGCCGTCGTCCACCCGAGCGTCTTCGCCTGGATGATCAGCTTCTGGCTCTGGCTCACCGTCCTCTTCGCCAACCTGGCGGAAGCCGTCGCAGAGAGCCGGGGCAAGGCGCAGGCCGCCTCGCTGAGGCAGGCACAGACCGGGACGACGGCCCGCCGCCTCCTGCACTGGCGGGTCGGCAGCCCCGACCGCCGCCACGAATCCCTCCCGGCCGAGCACCTGCTGCTGCACGACATCGTGCTCGTCCCCGCCGGCGAGGTGATCCCCCGCGACGGCGAGGTGATCGAGGGCGTCGCGGCCGTGGACGAGTCGGCGATCACCGGCGAGTCCGCGCCCGTCATCCGCGAGTCCGGCGGCGACCGCACCAGCGTGACCGGCGGCACCCGCGTCCTCTCCGACCAGCTCGTCGTCCGGATCACCTCGCGGCCGGGCCAGAGCTTCATCGACCGCATGATCGTCCTGGTCGAGGGCGCCAACCGGCAGAAGACGCCGAACGAGATCGCCCTCAACATCCTGCTCGCCTCACTCACCATCGTCTTCGTCCTCTCCGTGGTCTCCCTCCAGCCGATGGCGATCTACGCCGGCTCCCCGCAGACCACCGTCGTGCTGGTCGCCCTGATGGTCGCCCTCATCCCGACCACGATCGGCGCCTTGCTCTCCGCCATCGGCATCGCCGGCATGGACCGCCTCGTCCAGCGCAACGTCGTCGCGCTCTCCGGCCGGGCCGTCGAGGCCGCGGGCGACGTCGACGTCCTGCTGCTCGACAAGACCGGCACCATCACCCACGGCAACCGCCGCGCCGTCGCCCTGCACCCGCTGCCCGGCGCCACCGTCGAGCAACTCGCCGAGGCCGCCCAGCTCGCCTCTGCGGCGGACGAGACCCCCGAGGGACGCTCCGTCATCGAGCTGACCGACCGTCAGTACTGGACACCGCCACGCGCCGAGGGCGAACTGGGCGAGCGGAGCACCGTCCCGTTCACCGCCCAGAGCCGGATGAGCGGCGCCGACCTCGCCTGGCCCGACGGCGCCACCTGTCTCATCCGCAAGGGTGCCGCCGGCGCCGTCGCCCACTGGGTGGTGCGCTCCGGCGGACGGCTGACGATGGAGGCCAAGAGCGTCGTCGACCGGATCTCCGCCGCCGGCGGCACCCCGCTGCTGGTCGCCGTCCACGACCGGCACGGCGCCCGGGCGCTGGGCGTGATCGAGCTCAAGGACGTCGTCAAGGAGGGCATCGCGGACCGCTTCGCCGAGCTGCGCCGGATGGGCATCCGCACCGTCATGGTCACCGGCGACAACCCGCTCACCGCCCGCGCGATCGCCGCCGAGGCCGGCGTCGACGACTACCTCGCCGAGGCCACCCCCGAGGACAAACTCGCCTACCTCAAACGGGAACAGGCCGCCGGCAACATGGTCGCGATGACCGGCGACGGCACCAACGACGCCCCCGCCCTCGCCCAGGCCGACGTCGGCGTCGCCATGAACACCGGCACCCCGGCCGCCAAGGAGGCCGGCAACATGGTCGACCTCGACTCCAACCCCACCAAACTGATCGAGATCATCCGCGTCGGCAAGCAACTCCTCATCACCCGAGGGGCGTTGACCACCTTCTCGATCACCAACGACGTCGCCAAGTTCTTCGCGATCATCCCCGCGATGTTCGTCGACTCCCACCCCGGCCTCGTCCACCTCAACATCATGGACCTGCACAGCCCGACCTCGGCCATCGCCTCCGCGATCATCTTCAACGCCCTGATCATCGTCGCCCTGATCCCGCTCGCCCTGCGCGGCGTCCGCTACCAGCCCGCCTCCGCCACCGACCTGCTCCGCCGCAACCTCCGCGTCTACGGGCTCGGCGGGCTGATCCTGCCGTTCCTCGGCATCAAGGCGATCGACCTGCTCGTCCAGTTCGTCCCCGGCCTCGGCTGAGGCCGGGAGAACCGGCAGCTCGTCAAGGCCCCGTCAAGAAGCACGCGCGGGCGTCAGAGCCCCATCAGCGGCCGCTCCGCCCGCTCCCGCGGCGGGTTTCACTGAAGGCAGCCGAACACCGAGAAGGAGTTGAGCGGCCATGACCGGTACCACACGGGTGATCGTCGGGCTCAACGGGTCGTTGAGCAGTCCCGCGGCCCTGTACCGCGCCGTCGACGAGGCCACCCGCCGCGCGGCGACACTCGTCCCGGTCGCCGCCTGGGAGCCGTCGCGCCGTGACGGCCCGCGACCCCACTCCGAGCTGGAGCGCGCGACCCGCAAGCGTCTGGACACCACCTTCGAGCAGGCCTTCGGCGGCTACCCCGCCGGCCTCGTCCTGCGCCCGCTGGTGATCCGCGGCCCGGCCGGCCCAGCCCTGGTCGCCGCCGCCGGCCCGGACGACCTGCTCGTGGTCGGCTCCACCGGGCCGCCCGGACGACGGGGCGACCCGGGCCCGGACCGGGAGATTCCGGAGCGCGATCCGTTCGCCCGGCTCCCCCGGCCGCTTCCACCCTCACCGCCGCGCACGCCGAACCGGTCCGCCAGGCGTTCGGCCGGCACCCCTCCGAGCCCAGCGCGATGTCGGCCGCCGCCCGGGGCGCGCGGCCTCTGCGCCATCCGGGACGTACCCGAGCCGCCGCGCCTGGACGAGCGCAGCGCCGGAGTCCACCGCCACACCCTCGCCCGAGCACTCGCCGTCGATCCCCTCGCCCGCGGCCCGGCCGACTGCGTCACGCTGGCGCAGGCCGAGCGGGCGAACGCCGAGACCTGCGGCTTCTCCGAGATCGCCCGTGAACGCGCCCGGTCGGCCTCCTTCCGGATACTCGCCGAAGTCGAGCCGGGGGCAGTGGAGTTGACCGCCCACCACGCCGACCGGCAGGCGGGCCCCACGGCGCCAGGGCGTCACCCCGGTCACCCGGCGCCGGGTCGCCGAGGAACTCGCCCTCGGCGACCCGGACCTCCGCGCGCTCTCCGCCGGTTCCGACCCGACGGTGCCCGGGAGCCCGGGGCCGCGGGCTCGGCGCAGGCGGCTCGTCTCCTGCCGATCCAGCGTGAGATGAAAACCATTGCCGAAACTTGACCCGAACATCAGTGCTGCTCATGCACGCGACATGGTTCAGTGGTCCCCGCGCCCGCGCCGACCCCGGAGTGATCACCGTGCCTGCCATCCCCGCGCTCGTCAGCGCCCTGCGCACACTCGGCGACCGGCCCGCCGTCGTCGCAGGCGGCCGCGCGATCAGCGGCATCGGGCTCCTGCTCGGCGTCGCACCGCAGGGTGGCCTGCCGGAGGCTGTGGCCGAACGCGTGGCGGCGCACGCGGCGCTCCCCGCCGCGGAGAGCGCGCAGGCCGAACGCCGGCTGCGGCACTGGGCCGGCGTACTCGGCTCGCCGCCGATCCGGCACACCGTGCTCTACCCGGCGACCGAGCTCGGGATCGAACTGGCCCTAGCCACCCTGCTCGCCGGCGGGACGGTCCTCTGCGGCGACCCCGACCAGCCGGCGGACCAACTCCCCGCCCAGCTCGAACAGTCCGGCACCACCCACCTGAGCCTGCCGTCCGAGCTGCTCTGGCGGCTCAGCCGGGTCACCACGCTGCGCGGGACCGACCTCGCCGCGCTCCGCCAGGTGCTCCACGTCGGCCCCGAACCCGCCCAGGACGACGTGTACGCCGCCATGGACGCCCTCGGCGCCGTCGTGGCCCACGTCCGCCCGCCGCACAGCGAGGCCGAGCTCGCCGACCACCGGCTGCGCGAAGTCGTGGGCGCCGCGGCGGACACCGCCTGGAAGCAGGCCATCGGCGTCACCGCCGGGCAGGCGCGGCTGTTCGTCGAACGGCTCGACGACGCCGTGCTCCTGTCGATGCTGTCGGCCCTGCAGAGCGCCGGCGTCCTGAACGACCCGGCCGGTGGTCACCCACGCGCCGAGATCCCGGACGCCGCCCGGGTGGCGCCCGAGCACCGCCCGCTCGCCGCACGCTGGCTGCGGACGCTGGTACGGGAGCAGCTGGTCACCTTCCGGGGAGAGCACGTCCACGGTGCCCGGCCGGTCGACGACGCCACCGCGCACACGGCCTGGGAGCAGGCCGCCGAGGCCTGGACCGGCCACCTCGGCGCGGCCGCCGTCATCGACCACCTGCGACGCGGCGCCGCCCACCTGCCCGGTCTCCTCTCGGGCGAGCAGCCCGCCGGGAGGCTGTTCCGCCCCGACGGGAGCGCCGGCGGTATCGACGCCCTGACGCGGTCCACCGCCACAGGGCGCTACCTCGGCAGCGCCCTCGGCTCGGCGGTACGGCACATCGCCACGGCCCACCGCGGCCGTCGTCCGCTGCGGCTGCTGGAACTCGGCGCCGGTACCGGGGCGGCCACCGAGGCGATCGCGGACGCTCTGGCGTCCGCGTGCGGGGCCGTCCACTCCGTCGACTACCTGTGCACCGAGCCGTCCGGCGTCCTCCTCGGCGCGGCCCGGACCCGGCTCCGACACCACCCCTGGCTACGCTTCGGACTCCTGGACCCCCACGGGGGGCCGGGCACCGCCGAACCCGGCCCGGTCGACGTGGTGGTCTCCACCGGCGTACTGGGCGGCGCCCGCGACGCCGGGGACCGTGCCCGCCGACTGGCCGGCCTGCTCGCTCCCGGCGGCTGGCTGCTCGCCGTCGAGCCGACCCGGGAACACCTCGACCGCCTGATCACCCGCGACTTCCTCGCCCCCTCGCCCGCCGCCCAGGCCGGACCCCCCTCCCGGCAGGGGTGGCTCGACGTGCTGGCCGCCGCGGGCTTCGGATCCGCCCTCACCCTGCCCGGCGAGGACCATCCCCTGACGCTGCTCGGGTACCAGCTCTTCGTCGCCCGCACTCCCTGACCGGTGTCCCACGGCACGCGCCGGCCCGCGCCCGCCGGCCCGCGCCTGGCGGCACGCGCCTGGCGGTCTCCGCGAGCGCCACCCGGAGAACAGCACCCCGGCCCGACCGGCCTCGGCACCCCCAACGGCACCGCCGCCTTCACCTCGGGCAGCACCTCCGGCAACACCGTCACCGTCACCGTCACCAACCCGGGCAACCAGTCCACCGCGCAGGGCGGTTCGGTCAGCCTGCAGATCCACGCGACCGACTCCGCCTCCGGCCAGACCCTCACGTACGGCGCGAGCGGCCTGCCCACCGGCCTGTCCGTCGACCCCGCCACCGGCCTGACACCGGCACCGCCACCGCGGCCGGCACGTACACCGTGAGCGTCACGGCCACCGACACCACCGGCGCGAGCGGCTCGACCACCTTCACCTGGACGGTCACCGGCACCGGCGGCGGCTGCACCGCCGCCCAACTGCTCGGCAACCCGGGCTTCGAGACGGGCAGCGCCACACCGTGGAACGCCACCGCCGGCGTGATCGACAACTCCGGCAGCGAGGCCGCCCACTCCGGCAGCTGGAAGGCCTGGCTCGACGGCTACGGCTCCACCCACACCGACACGCTCTCCCAGTCGGTCACCATCCCGCAGGGCTGCCGGGCGACGCTCAGCTTCTCCCTGCACATCGACACGTCCGAGTCCGGCTCCACCGTCCACGACAAGCTGACCGTCCCGGCCAACCGCACCACCCTGGCCACCTTCAGCAACGTCAACGCCGGCACCGGCTACACCCTCCGCAGCTACGACCTCTCCGCCTTCGCCGGCCAGACCGTGACCGTCAAGTTCACCGGCACCGAGGACAGCTCCCTCCAGACCGGCTTCGTCGTCGACGACACCGCGCTCAACGTCTCCTGACCGACCCCGCACCACCGAGGGGCCGCAGCCAACGCTGCGGCCCCTTCCGGTCTGTGAACAGGTCCGCGGTCCGTGAGCGGGACCGCGGACCGTGAGCGGTCCGCGATCGCCCCACCGCCCGGCCGTGGCGACGGCGCTACCGGAACGACGGGGCCGGGCCCGACCGGTGACCGCGGGTCGCCGGTCGCCGGTCGGGCCGACGCGGGTCAGTTGACGTAGACCGCCGGGCTGCCGGGCTGGGTGGTGTCGGTGACCGGGCCGTAGGCGGCGGAGAAGTAGCCGTCGGCGGGGCAGAGGCCCGAGCCGCCGCTCTTGGCGAAGTGCTCGTTGCGGAAGCCGAGGCTGTGGGCGGCGTTGTCGGCGTTGCCGGTGAACGCGCCGCTGAGCTGGTAGGTGCAGGTGATGGTACCGAACCAGGTGTTGAGCACGGCGGTGGCCTGGATCGGCCCGGCGGCTCCGGCCGTGAGGGTGACCGGGAGGCCGGGGCCGTCGTCGACGGCGATGCCGTGGGGCAGATTGCCGACCGTCAGGCTGCGGACCGAGGTGACACCGGTGACGTTGCTGGTGCACGAGCCGAAGGTCAGCCCGGTGAGGGACTCGGTCGCCGTGCCGGGCGCCGCCGGGTTGCCCAGGACCGTGGCCGAGAGCTGGGAGAGGGTGCAGGTGACGCCGGTGGTGCTGGTGGCGGTCGAGTAGAAGGTGGCGCGGGTGTTCGCGGCCAGCGGTGCGGCGAGCACGTCGCCCGCCGCGACGGCGGTGCCGCCCGCGCTGCCGGCGGTCAGCACCGGGGTGGCGGCGGGCTCCGGCGTCGCGGAGGCGGGTACCGCGCCCAGTGCGAGCACGGAGGCGACGGTGGCGGCGACGGCAAGATGGCGGTGAAGACGCATGGGAAAGCCTCTTCCTCGGTGAGGGGGGATCGAGAAGGCGAACTTTCACTGCTCCCCGGCGGTGGGGGGATCTGGGAGCTGACTACGTTGTAGAGCCGTGTCCATGCACCGTCAAGACACTGCGTCGAAGTTGCTGACATTTCGTCAACAAGGCGGCGGGAGAGCGTCATGGCGGCGGAACGCGGCGGGCAATCGCTCACACCCCCTCACCCACGCCCCCAACAGCGCCGGGGCCCAGGCCTTCGTCGCCCTGGTGGAATCCCCCGACGGCCAGAAAGTGCTCTCGGACGCGGGCTTCCTCAGCGCCTGACCCGCAGACCGGCGCGGCCGCGCCCCCTCGGTGACAACGGGCCGACAGCAGCAGGAATCGGCGGGACGGTGCCCTCGCCCGTGCGGCTCGGTCCCCGAGGGCTTGTCTGACGATTCGCGTCGCATCAGCCCGCGGCGGGAATGGTCAGACAGGCCGAACCGCCAGATCTCTTCCATCAGGGCCGTGTAGCCCTCGGTGTGGCGGACGCGGAACGCGGACGTCCGGAGGGACGTCCGGAGGGCTACGAACCCCCACGGGTCGTAGGGCCCGAGCACCAGGCGGCCGAATGCCTGCCAGTTGGTGAAAGCCGGGTCCTCCTCGTTCAGTTCGGCGTCATGCCCGGCCAGCGAGTCGGGGCGGCGGCGAACGGCCGTACGCGCGACCGGTATGCCATCGCGGGATCCCCGTCGCCGACGGCCCCGGCCGGCCCGCGGAGCACGACCCGCCCGAAGGAGGAGGAACACCATGGAGATCCACTGCTCGGACAGCACGGGGGAGGCGCTGCTCCTCGGCGATCGGGAGGAGCTGCTGGCGCCCGCGGAGGTGATCCGCTCGGGAGCCGGCAGTGTCGGGCTCGCCCCGGTCACCGATGCGGCGCCCTATGACCGCGGTCTGGCGGTCCTGGAGGTGGAGACCGTCGCCGAGGCGGCGGTCACCCTGTCCGTCGAGGGGAGCTCCGACCGGTTCCGGATCACCGGGGAGCCCCGCCTGTTGGACGTACTCGCGGCCAACGTCGAGGAGTACGGCCGCCATGCCGACGCCGGGAACTCGCTCGACCATCTTCACGTCGACTACTTCCCCGATCACTACTACCTGTCGCCGGAGTCCGAGTCCCTGGTCGTCAGCCTGCCGGGCTGACATCCGCACGCCTTGAAGGCCCGGAGTGGACGGCACGCTCGCTCCGGGCCTGGGGCCTCCCCCTTCGCCGTGCGCCGGCCGTCGCCCGGCGCCGGGGCCACCCGGGCCGTTCATGAAGCCGGTGGAGCAGGGGCCGCCACCTCCGTCCTGCTCGCCACCTCACCCCTGCTCGACGGCATCGGCGGCCGCTACTTCGCCGACTGCAACGAGACCGAGACCGTCGACCGCCACACGGGCACCCTCCACGGCGTGGCCCGCTACGCCGTGGACCCGGACAACGCCCGGCGCCTGTGGACGCTCTCGGAGGAGCTCCTCGCGGCCGCCGGCCGAGGCCGTGACGCCGAGGAGCGGGCCGGTCACCGGCCCAGCGGGAGTCCGGCGTGGACACCCGCGACGGACCGAAGCCCCGTGGTGACCTTGAAGCCGGCGACCGGCTGTGCGTGACTGGAGGGAGCAACAGTGACCCGGCCGATATCGAGGTGCTCCGGATGGGATTCATCGGCACGGTGGGGCTGGTGCTCCACCCCGAACGTACCTGCGCGCCCACGGTGGATGCAGTGGTGCGGTGGAGCCGGGCCAGGGGTGCGAAGGTCCTGGGGCTGGCGGCGGAGGTGGCACGAATCGGCTGCGAGGCCATACCGGTCGAGGCCGAGGAGATGACCGCGAGCGCCGACCTCATGATCAGCCTGGGCGGGGACGGCACCATGCTGCGCGCCATGCGGCTCATGACCGGGGGGCACGCCCCCGTCCTGGGCGTCAACGTCGGTCGCCTGGGCTTCCTCGCCGAGGTCGACATCCCCGAACTCCCTGCCGCGCTGGACGCCATCGACGACCAGCGCTTCACCGTGGAAGTACGCTCCGGCGTCCACGCCCGCTTCGGCGCCACCGAGGAGACGGCGCTCAACGACGTCGTGCTCCTGCGCAGCCCGGGGCACAAGTCCGCGGCGGTGGCCGTGCGGGTCCAGGACGAGCCCTTCGTGTCCTACACCGCCGACGCGGTCGTCGTCGCCACGCCGACCGGCTCCACCGCGTACAGCTTCTCCGCCGGCGGCCCGATCGTCTCCCCCAACGCGGAGGGACTGCTGATCACTCCCGTGGCTCCGCACGCCGCGTTCAACCGCTCCGTGTTCCTCTCCAGCGGTGAGCGCCTCCAACTGGACGTACTGCCGCACAGCGGTGACCTCGCCATCGAGGCCGACGGCCTGCTGGTCGGCCACGTCTCACCGGGCGACATCGTCGAGGTGAACATGCTGCCCGCCGCCGCACGCGTCGTACGCCTCGGCCACACCACCTTCTACCAGCGGGCCCAGCGCAAGCTCCGGCTCACCGGCTCGGCGGAGCACGGCTGACCTTCCGGTCCCGTGGGCGTCCGCCGACGGGCATCGCGACCACCACCGGTGACCTTCCCGGCCTCCCGGGCGCCGCTCGGGCCTACCCGGGCGCCTCCCGGGCCGCTCGGGCCGCTCGGACAGGAGCCCGGTGAGCGAACGCGGCCTCGACCGCGGCGGTCACCCGATGGGGCGCAATGCGCGACCGCCATCCTCTATGTCCTGATTGCCGGGAGCGGATGATGGGCCGTCCGGGTGAGATGGCGCGGGACGGCCCCGCCACCGAGTCACCCGTGGAGAAGAGCATGAAGCTTTCAGGAAGCCGGATCGCCGGACTCGCGGCGGTCGCGGTGAGCACGCTGTCGCTCGGCGCCATCATCGGCTCCGCCACGCCCGCCGTGGCCCAGCCGCCCATCTGCGGCGAGGCCGACTGCCCCAGTCTGAAGCCCGTCGGCATGAGTGCCAGCCAGGGGGCGCTGAACCTCACGAGCCTGCAGTTGGAGAACATCTCCGCCACCGTCACCGACATCGTCACCGGGCGGCCGCTGGTGGGCCTGCAGGTCCGGTTCTACACGTCCGGCGGCCGTCTGCTGGGGTCGGCCTACACCAACTACGGCGGCCTCGCGGGCATCACCGCCTCGGAGAACCTCGGCCCCGGCACCATCCAGGAGCTGCTGAACGGCTACGAGGCCGTGCTGGTCGGCGACGGTGTCCACGTCGCGGCCTCGGCGCACGGGGCGATCACCGTCGGCACGGACTGCGCCCCCACGCCGCCTCCCAGCGACCGCCGGCTCAAGTGCGACGTGGTCCCGGTCGACTGGAGCTGCTGACCGTGCGACTGTTCCGACGCTCCGGCAGAGCGGCCCAGGCCGCCCCGGCCTCCACCGCCGCCCCCGGCGCCTCCGCGGTCGCCCCGGCCGGGGCGGTCAACGGCCACCAGGTGCTACAGACGGTCGTCGACCTGCCCATCAGCACCTGGCGCTACCTCTGGGAGCCCGAACGGGTCCGCCACATCGGCCCGATGGCCCAGGACTGGCATGCCGCCTTCGACTTCCACCACGAGAACACCCGCGTGATCCCCGTCGTCGACGCCAACGGCATCGCCCTGGTCTGCATCCAGGCCCTGAACCGACGCATCGACGAACTCACCTCCGAGGTCCGGCGTTTGCGCGAACTCGCCCAGGACTGCGAAGCGAGCCGGTGAGCGGGCGGAAGCGGCCCCGGCGGCCGGCACACAGTCCCGGCAGCGAGGCGGCAATGACGACGCAACCCTCCGGCGAACCGGCCGGGACGCCGGACGAGGCGGGACTGGCCGCCCTGCGGGAGCTGGTGGCCGCGTCCGGCGACCGCTTCCGGCTGCGCCCGGAACCCGGACCGGCCCAGGAACCGCGCACCCTCACCGTGGGCATGGGGACGTACGACGACTACGACGGCGTGTACTTCACCGTGACGAGCCTGCTCCTCTACCACGCGGAGGTGATGGACCGGGTCAGCATCATGGTGGTCGACAGTCACCCCTCCGGCCCGCACGCCTGGGCGCTGAAGCGGCTGGAGCAGGAGGTTCCCCAACTGCGCTACGTGCCCTACGACCGGCGCCTCGGCACCGCCGCCCGCGACCGGATCTTCCGCGAGGCCACCTCGGACTGGGTCCTGTGCGTGGACTCCCACGTCCAGTTGCACCCAGGGGCGCTGGCCGGTCTCCTGGACCACATCGACGCCCACCCCGACAGCGCCGACCTGCTCCAGGGCCCGCTGGTGTCCGCCGACGGACGCGAGGTGTCCACCCACTGGGAACCCCGCTGGGAACGGCTCATGTACGGGGTCTGGGGCACCGACCCGCGCGGCACCGACCCCGCCGCCCCGCCCTTCGAGATCGCCATGCAGGGCCTCGGCCTGTTCGCCTGCCGCACCGGGGCCTGGCCCGGGCTCAACCCCGCCTTCGCCGGCCACGGCGGCGAAGAGGGCCACCTGCACGAGAAGTTCCGCCGCGCCGGCCACGCCGTACGGTGCCTGCCCGCCCTGCGCTGGACGCACCGTTTCGACGGACCGCGTCGCGGCGGGAGCGCCTCGACCTGGTACCAGCGCCTGCTCAACTACCTCATCGGCTACGACGAACTCGGCCAGAGCGCCGACGAGGCGATCGACCACTTCACCGCCGTCCTGGGAGAGAAGGCCGTCCGTCAGGCACTGGCCGACTACGAGGCCGAGAAACGCAACCCCTTCACCGCCTTCGGCGGCATCACCTGCATCAACCTCGACGAACGACCCGACCGCTGGCAGGCCGTGCAACGGCGCCTGACCCGACTCGGCCTGCGTCCCGAACGCGTGCACCGCCAACCGGCCACCGCGACACCGGGCGACCACCGCATCGGCTGCGCGCTCTCCCACCGCCGTGCCATCCAGCAGGCCCACATCGATGGCCTGCACTCCCTGCTCGTCCTGGAGGACGACGCTCTCTTCCTGCCCGGTGCCACCTGGGTCCTGCGCCGAGCCCTGGCCGAACTCGACGGCAGGTCCTGGTCATTGCTCTACCTCGGCGGAGCCGACCGGGGCCGGGCCTTCCCGCTGGCTGAGGGCTGCCACCACCTCGAAACAGTCACCGGCATCACCACCACCCACGCCATCGCCTACCACCACAGCGTCTTCGCCCACCTGCTCGACGAACTCCCCGGCACGGTCGAGGGCATGACCGGCTGGATCCAGCGCCACACCGCCCTCGACCAGTACCTCTCCCGCTGGGACCGGCCCGACATCCACCGCACCGTGCCGGTCATCGCCGCCCAGGCCGACCAGACCGGCCCGGGGGCCGAGGACCTCCGCGACCAGTTCACCTCCTGAACCACACCCGACCCCGGGCCACCGCAAGGAGCGCCGCCGATGACCACCTTCCGTGCCCACCGCGACGGGCTGCGCGTCAAGGAGCTCGCCGACGGCCGCCTGGCCGTCTACGACGAGCACACCGAGCAGGGGCACCTCCTCAGCCCGCTGTGCGCAGCCGTCTTCCACCTCGCGGACGGCACCCGCACCCTCACCGACCTCGGCACCGCCGTCGCCGGCACCCACCCGGCGGCCGACGCGACCGTGATCCGACGCGCCCTCGCCGAACTGAACACCGCCCGCCTGCTCGACACCGCGCCCGGTGAGCCCGGGGCCGTGGGTCGCGCGAAAGACCGGGCATCGACGGCGTAGCTCGTGCCAGGATGCTCGGTATGTCGAGTCGTGCGCTGAGCTTCGGAGTGATGGCGGAAGCCTACGAACGGTTCCGTCCGGGGTATCCCGCGGAGCTCTTCGACCTCGTGGCGGCGTACGCGGGCGGTCCGCTGCGAACCGCCCTCGAAATCGGCGCCGGGACGGGCAAGGCGACCCGCCTCTTCGCTCACCGGGGGGTCGCGGTCACGGCGACCGAGCCCGACGGGGCCATGCTCGCCGAGCTGCGCAAGCACGTGCCGGGGAACGTCACGGCGGTGCAGGCGGCGTTCGAGGACCTGCGGCCGGGCCAGCGATACGGGCTGGTCTACGCGGCAGCGGCACTGCACTGGACCACCCCGGAGGGCCGGTGGTCACGCATGGCCGGGCTGCTGGAGCCGGGTGGTGTGTTCGCCTCCTTCGGCGGGCCGGTACGGCCGGCCGACCCGGCGGTGGAGGAAGCCGTCGGCGCGGCCCGGGCGCCGTTCCTGGAGAGCGACGACGTCCCGTCGCCCGACGGGACGCCGCCGGGGCACGACCTGCAGTGGCCGGGTACGGAGCTCCAACTGTCCGAGTGGTTCACCGGTGTCCGACAGTCGGTCATCGAACGACGTCTGACGGTGAGTGCCCGCGAGTACGTCGGCCATCTCTCGACCGTCTCGGCCTATCTCGTGCTGCCGCTCGCGGAGCAGGAGCAGGTGTTCCGCCGGATCATGCGGGCCCTGCCGGAGACGGTCGAGATCACCGCCGACATCACCGTCCATCTCGCGCGTCGGCGCCACGACCGGTAGGACCTCGATCAGCGGATCCCCCGTCGGGCGAGGGCTACCGAGGGCTACTCGGCGCCCGCCACCGGACGGCGGACCAACACGCGGGTGGTGCTTCCGTCGTCCTCCTCGATGTCCCGGACGTGCTCGAAACCGATCCTGTGCAGCAGGGTCAGTGAGGCCTGGTTCGGTGCGGCAACGGTGGCGTGGACCTCCGCCAGTCCGAGGGTGCCGAAGCCGTAGGCGGTGATCGCCTGCGCCAGCTCGGTGCCCAGGCCGAGCCCCCAGGCCGCCGGCGCCAGGGCGTAGACGATCTCGTGGCCCCCGGTGACATCGGTCGGCTTGATCTCGGCATGCCCGACGAGGAGTCCGTCCCGGCGAACGGCCCAGACGTCGAAGAGGCTCCGGGCATAGACCTTGGTGAAGATCCGCCCGAACAGGGCCCGGTCCTCCGCTTCGGACGCGGGGCCGTCACCCATCCACTGCGACACCCTGGTGTCCTGGAACAGGGCGACGAAGCCCTCCTCATCGCCGGGGACGTACGGGTCCAGAAGCAGCCGCTCGGTGCGCAAAGTCGGGGTCACGGACGGCGACGCTACTCAGGCGGCGCCCGGGCCGGCAACCGGATTCGGTGCTGGACACACTGTGTCCTGCCAGTGAGGTCGGCGCGGGCGCGGCCCACGGGGTTCGCCCCACCAGGTCCGCGCCCGCGCGGCCTCACCGGTCCGGCCTCAGCCGCCCGGCCTCACCAGCCCGGATGGCAGCGCGACGTGATCGAGGTCGCACCCCGGGACGGTTCCGCCACGGGAGACCGACGAACCGTCAGACCTTCGCCCCCGCCGTCGCGTCGAGGTACACCCACGCCTTGACGCCCGAGCGCAGGACGACCTCCGCCCGGGCGTAGTCGTCGACCTCGTAGTCGTCCGCCGCGGCAAGTTCGGTGTCGGTGATGGAGAAGACGCTGCCGTCGACGGCGTCGCCCGGATCGGACGAGGCGACGACCAGCGGGTGCCGGTCGGTGCCGCTGGCCGCGATCACCTCGGGATCGGTGATCTCTATGTAGGTCAGCCGGTACCCCGGCAGTGCGTCGGGGCTCCCTTCGAGCAGCCGACCGAATCGTGCGAGCTGCACCTCGCGCAACTGCAACGTGCCGTAGGAGAACAGCTGGTGAGTGGCCGGAGCAGCCATGCGGACAACCTCCTGGAGAAGTCTGATGATGAAGGGTGGTGCGGGAAAAAGCCGGTGCTCCGGTCAGCCGAGGTCGAGCAACTCCTCGTGGAAGCCGCCGTAGCCACGCTCGAGGTCCACCAAGTGGACCTCCAGTATCCAGTGGCAGCGCCGCCCGACCCGGTCGGTGCGACGCATCGGGTGGTCGCTGCCCGGCGCGATGTACGACTCGATGTCAGCGCCGTCGATCTTCTCGTGCGGGAACTCACCCACCAGGTGCCCGGCGATCGAACCCCCGAGCCCCCAGCCGGCCTCGGCGGCCAGCCGTGCCACCTCGGCGTGGAGCTGGGCGCCGGTGACATCCGGGTGGGCTTCGAAGTATCGCCTGCCGGCCGCGAAGACGGCCGGCAGGTCGTCCCGCAGCCGGTGCTTGTCCGGATCGTCGCCGAGGACGAAGGTCCGCCCGAAGTCGGCCTCCCACTCCTCGAAGATGGGGCCGAAGTCGCAGAAGACGATGTCGTCCTCGCCGATCACCCGGTCCGGCGGGTTCTCCCGGTACGGGTGCAGCGTGTTCGGTCCCGACCTGACGATCCGCTTGTGCCAGTGGCGCCTCACGTCGAACATCTCGTTCGCGAGATCACGGATCCGGTCGCTGACCGCCCGCTCGCCCTCCCCGGCCGCGATCAGACCTCGCCTCTCCACCTCGGAGAACAGCTCCACGGCCTTCGCCTGGGCATTCAGTAATCCTGCCGCACGTGCGGGTTCATCATGCATGGCGCCACCGTATGAGACCGCCCTTCCCGCGCCAACCGAGTTGCCGCGTTCCGACGAGGCGAGGCGATGAAGGGGCGAGGAGGCGAAGAGAGTCGAGGCTCCGTACCCGCGGTGGTCGCCGGCTCGTGGGAGGGGCTGCCGGTCAGGCAGCACGCGGCGGGCGGTCCTCTCAGGGCCCGCCCGCCGCGTGCTGCCTGACCGTGCCCCCTCCACCAGTTCGGTGCCCTTCCCGACGCCTCTGCGGCACGCGGGGAGTCGGGCATCCGGGGATCTGCATGGGGGAGCCAAACCGCCACCCGCTGCCTTCGGGTGTTGGAATCAGCGCGGTCCGGCACCCCAGGCCCGCTCTCACGACCTCGGTGCCGGCCGCGCGGAACCCGCCTTGCTGTGAACGCGCACCCGCCGGACTTCGGAGAGTTTTCGGCCGGCCTCTACCAGTAATGGCGGCGGCCGGCGACCTCGTGGCCGACCGCACCCATGATCCACAGGACCACGCCTATGAGGACCAGGATGATGCCGATGGTCCACAGGATGGAAAGACCGGTGACGAATCCGATAACGAGGAGGATGACTCCGAGGACGATCACGATGACCTCCGATTTTCGCTGCTCCCGACAATGGCCATCCGCCGACGCGGAGGTCGAGCTGCGTCTTTCCAGTTCCCGGGTCTTCAATCCGGCGGATCGCGATTCCCGATCGCGGTCGAGGATGCGCCGTCCCCGCTGAGTTCTGCGGCCGCCAAGGGGCCGGGTTGAGGGTCGCGGTCAGGCCGGTGACGGGGATGACCTTGATCGGCCGGTGAGGCGGGAGCAGCCGCGAGACCACCGCCGTGGTTGCCGGCCTCGCGGCCCAGGAGACCAAGGCCGCGGCCACAGCCGCCCACGCTTCCGGCCCAGCAGCCGTGCGGCGTGCTTCGACGGGATCTACGCCGCCGGCCCCAAGGGCACTCGCGCCGGGCTTCGCCCACCTACCCCCGCCGTGCCGTCACCGAGCTGCCTTTCCTCGCCTCCACCGGCCCGCGCCCTCTTCGCCCTGTTCATCCGGTTCGGCCACGACCTCTGCATCGCCCGGTCGACAGCCAGGCCGGCACGTGACCCGGCTCCCAGAGGGTCGGTTGCGCCGAGTCACACCGGCCGGTCCGCGAGGTTCGCTCTCCCCGAGCAGGGGAGGCCGTCGACGGTTCGGCCGGGCTGCTGCGGCACGCCGGCCCCTCTGGGAAGAATTCCAGAATCTCTTCGACGTCCTGTCACATCGTCCCACCGGCATACGTCGATGAGGTGACGGCAGCTGGTGCCGTTGCTCGATGAGACGCCGAGGGGGGCTACGGGGGTGTCGAGGCATGAGCAGCATCCGAACGGTGTCCTGACCCGGTGCATGCGGCGCAGACGAAGAGTCAGACACTGATGCCGTGTATCGCCGCCATTGCACTGCTGATTTGCCTACCGACACAGAGGCGTGACCCGGTGCAGCCCGACGCCCGACGGTCGTGCAGTTCGGCGCCATGCCGATCCGCACTGAGCCGCCGACAGCCTGAGCCGCTGAGCCGCTGACCCGGCAAACACCGGGCGGAATACGGCGGTCGGGGCCGGAGACCACCAGAGCACCGATCAGGACGGCGCAATCGGCGGACCACCGTCCACCCGGCTCTGGACCATTTCACCGAAATTCACCGGGCACCTCGGCACGCCGAAGGCTGCCCGAAAACAGAAAGCCGACATGAAGATCTCTCTCATAGCCCGTGGTTCATCCGTCGCAGCTCTGGTGACAACGGCCCTTGCGTTCGGCGCGGTTGCCGCCGCTCCCGCGGCCACCGCCGACCCCGGCGCCGCCGTGGCGAACCCGGCGAGCCCGTCGGCGGACGACCACCCCAGCCTGGGCCAGGGCGTCCCCACCTCCCAGCTGCGCGCCGACGGCCTGGCCGCGCCCCTCGCCGCTGCCCAGTCCATCACCCGCAGCGAGGTCCTCGGCCGCGCCGCCACCTGGGTGGACAAGGGCCTGGTGTACAACATGGGCGGCTCGTACCAGGGCTGGCGCACCGACTGCTCCGGCTATGTCTCCATGGCGTGGGGCCTGCCCGCTCCAGGTGAGGCCACCCCCACCTTCATCCCGTCCGGCGTCGCCCACGCGATCAGCAAGGACGAGCTGAAGCCCGGTGACGCCCTCAACAACCCCAACCCGGGCAGGTACGGCCACATCGTTCTCTTCGAGAAGTGGACCGACTCCTCCAAGTCGTCCTACTGGGGCTACGAGTTCAGCAGCACCGGCGTCCACCACCGGGTGATCCCGTACGCCTACTTCTCCCTTTCGGAGGAGTACCAGCCGATCCGGCTCAACTCCATCGTGGACGACGACCCGGCCCTCGCCTCCACCGACGACAGCTCCCGGGTCAGGGGCGATTTCGACGGTGACGGCCGTGACGACGTCGCGGTGCTGTACGACTACGGCAAGGAGGGCGACCGCAGCCACTCCGGCCTGTGGACCTTCACCGGCAACGGCACCGGCTTCAACTCCCCCAAGAAGGTGTGGGACAGCGGCGCGGACAGCTGGAACTGGGCCTCCAGCAAGGTGACCGTCGGCGACTTCGACGGCGACGGCAAGGCCGACGTCGGCGTCCTCTACGACATGGGCCGCGGCGACGACGGCCGCAACCGCAGCAAGCTCTTCACCTTCACCAGCACCGGCAACGGCTTCAACGCACCCGTCAAGGTCTGGGACAGCCAGGACGACGCGGTCAAGAGCTGGAACTGGACCGCCAGCAAGCCCCTCGCCGGCGACTTCGACGGCGACGGCAAGACCGACCTCGCCGTGGTCTACGACTACGGCCAGACCGACTCCCTCAACCGCACCGGCATCTGGACCTTCACCAGCACCGGCAACGGCTTCACCAGCCCGAAGCTCACCTGGGACAGCAAGACGGACGCCGTCAAGAGCTGGAACTGGACCAACAGCAAGGCAACGGTCGGCGACTTCAACGGCGATGGCAAGACCGACATCGGCGTCCTCTACGACTACGGCAAGGACGGCGACCGCAGCCACTCCGGCCTGTGGACCTTCACCAGCAACGGCACCGGCCTCAACTCCCCCAAGAAGGCGTGGGACAGCGGCTCGGACAGCTGGAACTGGGCCTCCAGCAAGCCCACCACCGGCGACTTCAACGGCGACGGCAAGACCGACGTCGGCGTCCTCTACGACATGGGCCGCGGCGACGACGGACGCAACCGCACCAAGCTCTTCACCTTCACCAGCACCGGCAACGGCTTCAACGCACCCGTCAAGGTCTGGGACAGCCAGGACGACGCGGTCAAGAGCTGGAACTGGACCGCCAGCAAGCCCCTCGCCGGCGACTTCGACGGCGACGGCAAGACCGACCTCGCCGTCGCCTACGACTACGCCCAGACCGACTCCCTCAACCGCACCGGCATCTGGACCTTCACCAGCACCGGCAACGGCTTCACCAGCCCGAAGCTCACCTGGGACAGCAAGACGGACGCCGTCAAGAGCTGGAACTGGAACAACAGCAAGGTCAGCTGACCACTCATCAGGTCGAACGGATTCAGGACATGATTCTTCCGATACGCGGGAAGCACAGACTCGTCAACGCCGCCACCGTGACGCTGGCCGCCGCCGGGCTCGTCGCAGTCCCCGCCGTCACGGCCCAAGCCGCGTCGGTCGCCACCTGGGACAAGGTGGCACAGTGCGAGAGCAGCGGCGACTGGAGTTACCACAAGGGAACGAACCTGGGCGGCGGTCTGCAGATCCTGCCGACCACCTGGGAGGAGTACGGCGGGAGGACATACGCGCCGTACGCCTATCAGGCCACCAAGGAGCAGCAGATCCGGATCGCGGAGAACGTGCTCGCCGTTCAGGGAGTGGTCGCGTGGCCGAACTGCTGGAAGCCGGCCGGCCTGACCGTCGACGGTGAACCGCCGTTCCCCGACGGCTCCACCGACCCGGACCAAGCCGGCGCCGACCGGACGACGGGCGATTTCAACGGCGACGGCAAGGCCGACGTGCGGTGCTGTACGACTACGGCAGGGACGGCGACCGCAGCCGCTCGGGCCTGTGGGTCTTCACCAGCAACGGCACCGGCTTCAACTCCCCCAAGAAGGTGTGGGACAGCGGCGCGGACAGCTGGAACTGGGCCTCCAGCAAGGTGACCGTCGGCGACTTCAACGGCGACGACAGGACCGACATCGGCGTCCTCTACGACATGGGCCGCACCGAGGACGGCCGCAACCGCACCAAAGTCTTCACCTTCACCAACACCGGCAACGGCTTCAACGCACCCGTCAAGGCCTGGGACAGCCAGGACGACGCCGTCAAGAGCTGGAACTGGAGCGCCAGCAAGCCCATCGCCGCCGACTTCGACCGGGACGGCAAGACCGACATCGGTGTCCTCTACGACTACGGACGGACGGGCGACGTCAGCCGAACCGGCATCTGGACCTTCACCAGCACCGGCAACGGCTTCACCAGCCCGAAGCTGGTGTGGGACAGCAGGACGGACGCCGTCAAGAGCTGGAACTGGGCCGCCAGCAAGGTGACGGTCGGTGACTACAACCTCGACGCCCTGCCCGACATCGAGGTGTTCTACGACTACGGGACGAGCGGGGACGTCAGCCGTACCGGGCTCTGGACCCTCACCGGCAACGGCAGTGGCTTCGACTCCCCCAAGAAGGTCTGGGACAGCGGCGCGGACAGCTGGAACTGGCACGCGATCAAGCCCTTCTCCGGGGACTTCGACAACGACGCCACGACCGACGTCGGCGTGCTCTACGACATGGGCCGCGGCGACGACGGCCGCAACCGCACCAAGCTGTTCACCTTCCTCGGCAACGGTGCCGGCTTCAACGCCCCCAAGAAGGTGTGGGACAGCCAGGACGACACCGCGGTCAGGAGTTGGAAGTGGAGTGGCAGCAAGGTCGTGGCCGGCGACTTCAGCGGCGACCGGCTGGCCGACGTCGGCGTGCTCTACGACTACGGCACGACCGATTCGGGCAACCGCAGCGCGCTGTGGACCTTCACCAGCACCGGTCTGGACTTCGCCGCCCCCAAGGTGGGCTGGGACAGTGCCGCGGACCAGGTCAAGAGCTGGCAGTGGGCTTCCAGCAAGCTCGGCTGAGCCTTTCCGCCGCACCGCAAGAGCGAGGTTCTGTGAAGGACGTCGAGGCTTCCGATCAGGAAGGGACACAGTGGGAATGGGAAAACTGAAACGCCGCACGGCCTGCGTGCTCGTGGCGGCCGCGGCCGCCTGGGCCCTGTTCACCCCGGCCGGGGCGCCTGCCCAGGCGGCCGGGAAGATCCGGGTCGCCGCCCAGGAGCAGGCCTTCCCGGCACCGGCTCTGCTGACCGAGCCGGAACTGCGGGTGGTGTCATGGAACATCTGTGGCGAGGCCGGCGGCAGTCGCGGGCAGGACGGCTTCTGCCCGTACCGCGCCGAGCCCCGGCAGAAGGTCGAACAGATCGCCCAGGTGGTCGCCGAACACGACGCCGACGTCGTCATGCTCCAGGAGGTGTGCGGCGAGGCGCCCGGCAGCCACATGGAGTTGCTGAGGACGGCGCTCGGCAGCGGCTGGTCGATCGAGCATGCGACGGGGGCCCGCCCGGACGGGACCGCCGGTTGCCGGAACGGGCTCAGCGGTGAGCTGGGGGTGGGCCTCGCGGTGAAGGGCCGCGTCACCGAGGTCACGTCGCCGAACACCGTGCCCGCGGGCGGTGACCGGCAGACCCTGCCCGTCCTGTGCGTCCGCGTCGAGGGCTGGACCACGCGGGTGTGCACCACCCACATCCTCGCCGACGGCTCCGACCCGCGGCGGTCGGGGCAGATCCAGAACGTGAAGAGCGAGATCTGGCCGGACCGGGGTCACGTCGTGCTCGGCGGGGACTTCAACATGTTTCCGGACAGCCCGGGGCTGAAGCCGATCTCGGACGATTTCGACGAGTGCGACCGTCGGTCCTACGGTGCCGGTGACGAGGTCAACGAGATCACCCATCACGCCTGGGACGACCGCAGCGGGCACGTCCTGCGCAAACGGGACCACATCTTCGCCTCCTGGGGCGAGGCCGGCACCCGGTTCACCGCCTGCGACGTGGACCGGTCCCGGATGGACACGTCCGAGAACCGGCCCAACAGCGGTCCGCCCACCGGCTATTCCGATCACGCCCCGATCATCGGCCACCTCAGGGCCCCCCAACACCTCGACGCGACCGGCGACTTCGACGGTGACGGGAACGACGACATCGCGGTGCTCCACGGCGAGGGCCGGTCCGCCGACGGACGTAACCAGTCCAGTCTGTGGCTCATCAACGGAACCGGTTCCGGCTTCGCCGCACCGCGCCGGGTCTGGGACAGTGGCGCGGACAGCTGGAGCCGGTCCTCGAGCACCCTGGCCGCCGGCGACTTCGACGGCGACGGCAAGGCCGATCTCGGGGTCCTCTACGACTACGGCAGGGACGGCGACCGCAACCGCACCGCGCTCTGGACGTTCAAGGGCGCCGCCCGGGGGCTGGAGGCGCCGCGCAAGGCGTGGGACAGCCAGGACGACCCCGTCAGGAGCTGGAACTGGTCCACGAGCGCGCCCGTGGCGGGCGACTTCAACGGCGACGGCAAGACCGACATCGGCGTCCTGTACGACTACGGCCGCACCACCACCGGCAACCGCACCGGCCTGTGGACCTTCACCAGCAACGGCACCGGCTTCGACTCCCCCAGGAAGGCCTGGGACAGCGCCTCGGACAGCTGGAACTGGAACGCCAGCAAGCCCGTCGCCGCGGACTTCAACGGCGACGGCAAGACCGACATCGGCGTCCTGTACGACTACGGCCGTACCACCACCGGCAACCGCACCGGCCTGTGGACCTTCACCAGCAACGGCACCGGCTTCGACTCCCCCAGGAAGGCCTGGGACAGCGCCTCGGACAGCTGGAACTGGAACGCCAGCAAGCCCGTCGCCGCGGACTTCAACGGCGACGGCAAGGCCGATGTCGGGGTCCTGTACGACTACGGCCGTACCGGCGGCCGCAACCACACGGGCCTGTGGACCTTCACCGGCAACGGTGCCGGCTTCGCTCCGCCGCGCAAGGTCTGGGACAGCGAGGACGCCGCCCAGAGCTGGAACTGGGCCGCGAGCAGGCCCCTGGCGGGCGACTTCAACGGTGACGGCAAGGCCGACATCGGCGTCCTGTACGACTACGGGAACGCGCCCAACGGCCTGAACCAGACCAGCCTCTGGAGCTTCACCAGCCAGGGCGCGGACTTCGGCGGACCGCGGAAGTACTGGGACAGCAGCGCACCCCGCTGAACCGGCCACCACCGACCCGCCACCGCCGGGTCCGGGCCCACCTCGGCCCGGGCCCGGCGGCCTCGTGCCGCTCACCGCCCGGCTGCCGGACCGCGGCCTCCTGGCAGCCCCGGCTGCAGCCGGGGCTGCCGACCCGCGATCAGCGCATCGGTCAGAGGCTCGCGAGCAGATCGTGGAGGGGAGCCGGCACCGGCGCGGAGTCGAGGGCCTCGACCAGGAGGCTGCCGTAGCGGATCTTGCGGCCCTTCTTCGTGCCGAGGAAGCGCCGCATCTGCCGCTGCGGGGAGCGGCCTTGGTGCGCGGGCTGGCGCACGAAGGTCTGCCAGGCCGGGAGGTCGCCCGCGGCCCGGACGATCTCCTCCACCCGTGCCACACCCAGCGAGCGGATGAGTTCGTCCTCTAGGTCCGCCGCGCACACGAAGAACCCTTGCCGCGGCGCGCCGGCCCTCTCGAGACCGCGCTCGTAGAAGCCCTGCTCCCCCTCGTCACAGAGCCCGGCGAGGCGCAGACCCAGCCCCGGCGGGCCGAGGAGGCCGGCGTAGCGGCCGATGCTCATCGCGCCACCCATGGGGATGACGCACACCCCTTCGGCGGGCAGGTCCCGGCCATAGCGCCCGGCCAGCGCCTCCACGGCCGCGAGGTCGCTCGGCCCTTCCAACAGCACCGCCGTCCGTACGCGCAGTCGCACGGCCAGCTCACCCGCCAGCTCACCCGCCGACTCACTCGTCTGCTCATCCGCCGGCCCACCGGGGCTGCCCGCCGCCCAGCTGGTGACCGCATCCCGGAACGCTCGCATGTCCGCCATGGGGCGATTTTGCTCCTGCGCGGACGGACGCGGTACGGATTTTTCGCCGGCCGCGTCTGCGGGTCCGCCCTCCGGCCCCGTCCTGAACATCCGCCCTTCCCCGTAGGGATATGCCGGAGGTCCGCCCGCCCCTGGGCGATCCGGGGGCGGGCGAACCGGGGGCGGGCCGCTCGGAGTCAGGCGCGGCAGCGCAGCATCGTCAGCGGCGGGTTGGCGGCGTAGTCGTCCCAGAACTCCTTGCCGTACTCGTGCACGCCGGCGGCGGAGATCTCCAGGGGGACCCAGGTGACCTCGCCGAATCCGGCCGTCCGCAGGCACTTCTCGTAGACCTCGCGGCTGGGCGGGTTCGCGACGAACGAGATCGGCGGGTCGAGAAGCGCGGTGATCCTCACACGCGGCCCGATCTCGGTTTCCTCGCCGAGTGATTCGCACAGGAAGCCGTACTTGGCCAGCGACGGCCCGTCGAAACGGAATTCCGGGCTCTGTACGAAGGCGAAGAACTCGGCCCCGTCGGCGATGCTCCGGTGGATGTTGCGACACATCCGCTCGATGGTGGCGACGTCCTCGGCGTAGTTGAAGAGCTGGACCGCGACCGCGATGTCGAAGCGCTGCTCGAAGGTGCGCAGCTCGGCGACGTCGCCGACCTCGTACTCCACGCCCAGCGGCTCGCTGTCCTCCAGGGCCCGGGCCGCGTCGACCATCGCCGTGGAGATGTCGACGCCGAGGACGTGGGAGGCGCCGCGGCGCTTGAACTCCCGGCTGTAGAAGCCGGTTCCGGAGGCCAGGTCGAGGATCGACCTGCCGTTCACGTCACCGACGAGGGAGAGGAAGCCGGGCACCTCCCCGTAGCGCGCGAGAGGGAGGGTCTTGAAGCCCTCGAACGCCTCGCCGATCTCGTCGTACAGCTGACCACTCATGTGCTGTTCCCCCTCTGTTCCTCTGGCGTCGGCCTTCGGGACAGGCCGCGGCCTCTGGCGGGAAGTCTCCCTCCCGTCGGCCGGGGCGTCGTACTGGTGGAACCCACAAACATGCAGCGGCTCCCGCCCGGCACGGACTTCGTGTTCGTACCGGATGAAAGCCGCCGGGCGCCGTCGAGTTGCCGCCGACAATGTGCGGGCGGCCACCGCTCCCGCCTCGGCGGCCGGCCTGCCGCGTCACCGCGGCCGGGGCGAGGGATCCGCCCCGCGGGGTGGCCGTGGAATGGCCCACCCGCCGTACGCGTTCCCTCCTATACCGACCGGGACGTATCGAAGGGGTGTGAGGACGTTGTCGCGTGCGACCGACGACACCGGGATCGAACCGCTGGTGACGGCCTGTGGGCGGCGGATCGAGGTTCGCCGACTCCGGCTCGGCGCAGCCGGACTGCGCCTCGGCCGGATCGCGCTGGCCGTCGGGCCCGAACGTGGCGGGACATCGAGGATCTGGGCCGGGCTGAGCCCGGCCGAGGCACGCGAACTCGCCCGGCTGCTGCTGGACCAGGCGGAGCGCACGGAGCACGCGGCATCGTCGTGAGCCGGGCGGGGCGCCGGAGGACGTCTACGGGTCACGCCGGAGGCGTGCGGGTGCGGTGAGCAGAGCGGTGGTGTCGGTCAGGTCCAGCAGCCGCAGGACCTGGGGTGAGGCTCCCGCCAGTACGAGGTCCTTGCCCGCCTCCTCGGCCAGCAGCCGCAGTTCCAGCAGGGCGTTGAGGCCGCCGCAGTCGCAGAACGACACGTCCTTCAGCACCACGTCCACGCCCGTGATGCCGTCCCGCAGCGCCGCGGTCAGCGCGTCGACGACCTCGGGCGCCGTGTCCGTGTCGATCTCGCCGCGCACCTCCGCACGGCAGCGACCCGCCCGGCCGGGCGTGAGCCGGATCGCCAGATCCGGCCCGGCGACCTCACCGAGCGGTACCGGGACCTCGGCCGGGCCGGAGGCCGCCGACGGGCGGGCGGTGGGCGTGTCCGCAGCCGGCCCCCTCTGCGGTTCAGCACGGTGCCCCGTGTGCCGTCCGTCCGGGCCTCCCGGAGCCGACCGCGGCCGGGAGACCTGGTCCACCGAGGGAGACAGGCTGCCACGGTCCGGGACGGTGCCCGGCCGGGGCGTTCCGTTCGCCTCGCCCGGGCCGGAGAGCGAGGTCCGGGAGTCGGGGACTCGTGGTGCGGTCATGGCGCTCACTCCCTTGCGATGTCGGGAGACTCCGGGCTGCCGGGGAGCCGGGCGCTGTCGGCGAACAGTCCGAGCAGCCCGGCGATCTCGTGGCTTTCCTCGGCGGGGTGGCGAAAGTGCGTGCCGCGTACGACCTGGTAGTGGTTGCGGCGCCCGCGCCGGGTGCGGGTGACGTAGCCGGCACTCTCCAGGTCGGTGACGATCGCCTGGACGGCCCGCTCGGTGACCCCGCACGCCGCGGCGACGTCCCGCAGGCGCACGTCCGCGTCGCGGGAGATCAGCAGCAGGACCCTGGCGTGCTGCGTCAGGAACGTCCAGCTGCTGCGCGACTCCTGGACCTCGGCCATGAAACACATTATATGAACCGAAATGCCGGTTTCCGCAACCCTGTTTCCGGCTTCGCCGCTGCGGAGGAGGCCACGATGTCCGGACCGCGACGGGATCAGAGGCGCTCCTCCATCCGAATGGCCCTCTTCAGATGTTCGTGCGCCTCGCCCCGCTTGCCCTCCTGCTGCTCCAGCAGGGCCGCGGCGATCGCATCGAGCTTGCGCTGGATCGCGTGCTCGGCACGGCGCTCCGCATTCTTCAGCAACGCCAGCAACAGCAGCGTCACCGCGCTCATCGCGTCACCGACCAGCAACTGCCAGCTCGCGGACCACCCCGCGACATGAGCCGCCACGAACAGGCCGACCAGTCCCAGACAGAGGGCGGCGAACAACGGCGAACTCGTGAAGTTCGACGCCAGCTCGGCCGCCTCCTCGAACCGGCCACGCCGCCCGTCGTCGCCCTTCTGCGCCGGATGCTGGAACGTCATGACCACTCTCCTCCTGCCGGTCCTCGGCCGGGTCGACCGGCCCTGGCTGGACCGGGACGACGACCCCGGCCCCATGAGTAGACCAAGGCCGCGGCCCGGATCCGGGCCAGGCGTCGCACCGCCACGCGGACTGTGATCCCCGGGGGGGCGGATGCGCCACGCCCCGACCCCGAGAAGGGCGGCTCGCCCACGCGGCCGGCCGTCGCCACTCCAGCCGGTCCTCCCCGGACGCCACCCCTCGACCGGTCACAGTTCGGCGGGAACGGAACGATCAGGCCACGCCCCAGCGGCCCGGAGGCGGCGGGACCGAGAACCCACCGGAGCGCACCATCCCTCCATGAATGTGTGCTCCCTGTGAAATTCACGTGTTCTGACCCCTTGTCAGGCCGATCATTCCTCCCTACCTTCGGGGGTCAGGACCCCGGCCCCATCGGGCCTGGCGGTCCGCGACGGGCGCAACCCGCGCCGTCGCCGGACGCACGACAAGACCTGGAGGCGTCACATGCCCGTAGCCATGATGGACGAGATCCGCGACGCGGGTCCGCTGGTGGTCGACGACGAGGCCATCGTGTTCGAGGACGACGACCGAAGCGACCACGACGCCACCGCGTGTCTCGCCGACCCGTGGGTGACCGCGACCACCCGCTTCGCCTGCGACTTCAACTCCTAGCGGTGACCGCGCCCATCGCCGGCCGCAGCGGATGGTCCGATGACACCTGGTCGTACCTGAACGATCCGCGGATGCCGGCGATGGAGCACGGTTGGAAGCTGCACATCTCGGCGCGGCCCGGCGACCTCGACGCCGTGACCGGCCTCGTCCTGCCGGTGCTCGCGCGCCACGTCTGCCACGCGAAGTGGGCGAGGAGTCCGGAGACCCTGCGGGCGATCAACTCCGGTGTGTCGAGTGCGGGCGCCGTCGGGAAGGCGATCACGGTCTACCCGGCACCCGGCACCGTCGTCGGGCTCGCCGACGTACTCGTCGCCCTGCTGCGCGACCGGGAGGGTCCGCAGATCGTCAGCGACCGGCGGGTCGATCCACGCTCCCCCGTCTACTACCGCTACGGGCCCTTCACGGGCGACTACCGGACCGGCCGGAGCGGGCGACTCGAGTCGGTCATGGTGGGTCCGGACGGCCGGGCCTTCGACGGCCTGGCCGCCGGTGCGTACCGCTGCCCGCCGTGGGCCGAGGACCCCTTCGAGAACCGGCCCGGGCACGGCGCCCGGCCGCAGTCCTCCCCCGGATTCGGCGACGGACGCTACCGGGTCACCGGCGGCATCGTGCGCAAGCCGCAGGGCAACGTCTACCGCGCGGCCGACCGGCTCACCGGGCTGCCGGTGGTCGTCAAGCAGGCCCGGGCCTTCGTGGCCGAGGACGAGTCCGGAGCGGACACCCGCGACCGGCTGCGCAACGAGCGGACGGTGCTGGCCGCGCTCGACACCGTCACGGGGGTGCCCCGCGCGCTCGACTACTTCCGGCACCGCTCGGACGAGTACCTGGTGATGACCGCCTGCGGCGACCGGGACCTGCGGCGGGACGTCCAGGAGAACGGCCCGTACCAGGACGACGAGGCCCGGCCGTCGCGCACGCTCCCCGACCTGGCCGCCCAGCTCCTGCGCGTCCTGGACGCCATCCATCTCCGGGGCGTGGTCGTCCGCGATCTCAAGCCCGACAACGTCGTGCTCGACGCCACGGGCCGGTGCCACGTGATCGACTTCGGGATCAGCGCCCTCGACGGCGTCGGTCCGGACGGCTCGACCCCCGGCTACAGTGACCCGGTCCGACGCGCGACCGGACCGGCCGAGCCCGCCGACGACTACTACGCCCTGGGCGCGACCCTCTGCTTCGCCGCCACCGGCATGGATCCGGTGATCGTCGACACGGACGCCACCGTCAACCGGGACCGCACCCTCGCCGGCCTGGCATGGGCGCTGCCCGGCGACGAGCACCGGCGGATCCGGGCCGCGATCGCCGAGTTGACGAGCTTCGATCCGGCCGTGCGGACCGCGGGCGCCGACCGGCTCCGTACGGGGGTGCCCGCGGCGTTCGAGCCGCCGGAGGCACCCCGGGCGTCCCGGGGTCCCGGCCGGGTCCGATTCGACGACGGCCTGCTCGAAGAGATCATCGAGCACACGACCGCGTTCTGCGTCGACGAGGCCCGCAGGATGTCCGACCCCGTACTCGCCGCACGCGCGACCATCCCGACGCCGGTCGACGTCTACCGCGGCAGCTCGGGGCTCGGCCTGGAACTCCTTCACCACCTCCACCGACACGGGGTGCGCGAAGCCGTCGACGCCCTCGCGCACTGGACGGCGAGCCAGTCCAGGAGCCTGTCACCCGGCTTCTACTCGGGCCGCACCGGCGTCGAGCTCTTCCTCACCGCAGCAGGGGCGACCCCGGACGCCGGGCACGGCGACAAGAACAAAGACGGGGAAGTGGACGGGCACCGGAGAGGGCCCCGAACGACACGACCGGCCGGGCCGGCAGGCCACCCGGCGCTTCCGACCCGGGGCCCGGACGGCGGACCACCGGAAGCGGACCTGATCGAGGGCGTCGCCGGAATCGGCGTCGGCCGCCTGCTTCTCGCCCGGCACGCCGTCGCGGACGACAACAGCCGGCTCGCCGACCGGCACCTCGCCGTCGCCGCCGAGTGTGACCGGATGCTGGCGTCCGGCAGGGCCCGGCTGACGCCCGTCGGCGCCGGCACCGTCGGCAGCGCCGCCCTGCGCGAAGGACTCGCGCACGGCGAGGCCGGGGTCGCCTACTTCCTGCTCGAGTACGCAAGCGCGACCGGGGAGCCGGCCGCCGTCCGCAGGGCCGGGCGGGCATGCGCGCAGCTCGCCGCCCTCACGCCGGGCATCGTCGCGGCGGCGACCGGCCCGGGGGCGACACGCCGCTACGGCTCGTGGTGCCGGGGCCTGGCCGGGATCGGGGCGGTGCTCGTCCGGGCCGCCGACCGCCTCGGCGAACCCGAGTACCTCGCCCTCGCCCAGCGGGCCGCGCGCACCTGCGCCGCCCTGGCGCCCCGCATGCCGCTGGTCACCCAGTGCTGCGGGCTGTCCGGTGTCGGGGACCTGATGGTGGACGTCGCCGAGGCGTCGGGGTCCGAGGAGTTCCGGGACGCCGCCGAGACCGTCGCCGCGATCATCCTGAGCCGCAGCGGCGGCACCTCGTCGCGTCCGGTGTTCCCGGACGCCGGGCTGACCGGGTCGAGCGCCACCTGGGCCGGCGGCTCCGCCGGCGTGCTCGCCTTCCTGAGGCGACTGCACGGCCGGGGCGGACAGCGGCTCGGCCTCATCGGCTGACCGGGCGGGGCGGAGCCGTCACCGCCCGGAGGCCCGGAGGCCCGGCCCTCCGGGCCTCCGATGGTCCGGCTGTGCTTGTGCGGAGTCGTCGGCCTGCGCCACGGCGCATCGCAGGTGTCGCGCGGGCCGGCCGCCGGCCTCAATGCCCGAGGAGGTGCCGGATCCGCCCGCGGCGCTCGGGTGCGGTCGGTCCGGCGGCCGCGCCGTCCCGTTCAGCGGCCTCCTGCTCGGACGTGACCTCCTCCCGGGCGGTGTAGGCGGCGGGCTCGACGGGTTCCGCCGGACCGACGGGTCGCGTCCCCGCGGTGTCCGCCTCCGCGGCCGGGTACGCCTGCGGACGCACCCGACGGTGGGCGCCGAGCCCGACCGGGCGGCGTGCCCGCCGGGAGAGGCCGATCAACGCCAGACCGAGGCAGAACAGCAGGGCGAGGGCGACGCCGGACAGGAAGACGGCCAGGCTGTTCATGACCACCAGGTCGTTGCCGAGAACGGTCACCTGGTAGTCCGGCCCGCCGGAGAGGTTGTCCGCGATCAACAGACCGGTGAAGGCACCGGCCGCGGCCATCAGCAAGAGTCCGAGCAGCAACATGTCGGGAATCCCTTCTCTCCGGTCAGGTTGTCGTCGAGCGCTTCTCTCCCCCCGCTACCTGATCGCGGCTACCCCGGTGCCCGCAGCCCTAACGCGCGCCGCCCCCCTCTGTTCGGCCGCTCCTCCCGCCCGTGCGGCCGGTAGGAGGCGAAGGCCCGCCAGCGCACCCGCTGCGCCCCGTCACGTCGGCGCACTCGCCCGCGGCGGAGCCGACGCCACACCGTGCCTGCGGGCACGGCCGTGCGTGGTGGGGTCGGCGCCGGCGGTGTCGACGGCCCCGGCGAGCAGGCGTCCGCCGGGGGAAGGGCGAATCTCCCTTACCGATGCATGACGTGACGCCAGTCGTCGGCCACCGTGCCGTCCCCGGCCGGTAGCGTCGCCGGTCATGAGGATTCTGGTCACCGGCGGTGCCGGGTTCATCGGTTCGGCCGTCGTCCGTGCCGTGGTCGCGGCGGGCCACGAGGTCCGTGTGCTGGACGCACTGCTGCCTGCGGTCCACCCGTCGGGTGCGGCGCCCGTACTGCCGGCCGGCGTCGGGTTCCGGCGCGGCGACGTACGGGACGCGGCGGCCGTGGAGGGGGCCCTCGCCGGCGTGGACGCGGTCTGCCACCAGGCGGCGATGGTCGGTCTCGGGCTCGACCTCGATGACGCGCCCGACTACGTGGGCTGCAACGACCTCGGAACGGCGGTCCTCCTGTCCGCGATGGCACGCGGCGGGGTGCGGAAGCTGGTACTGGCCGGATCGATGGTGGTCTACGGCGAGGGCCGGTACGTGTGCCCGGCCCACGGGGACGTGGCACCCGGTCCACGACGACCGGACCATCTCGACGCAGGCCGGTTCGAACCGCCGTGCCCGAGGTGCGGCGCCGAGTTGCGGCCGGGGCTGGTCACCGAGGACGCACCGGGCGACCCCCGCAACGTCTACGCCGCGACCAAGCTCGCGCAGGAACACCTGGCCGCGGCCTGGGCCCGCGCCTGCGGCGGGTCCGTCCTGGCGCTCCGCTACCACAACGTCTACGGCCCGGGCATGCCGCGTGACACCCCGTACGCCGGAGTCGCCGCCCTGTTCCGCTCCGCGCTCGCCCGCGGCGAGGCCCCCCGGGTGTTCGAGGACGGCGGCCAGCGCCGGGACTTCGTCCATGTCGACGACGTCGCCGCGGCCAACCTCGCCGCGCTGGAGGACCTCGGCAACCGGCTGCCGGGCAGCTCCCGGGCGTACAACGTCGGCAGCGGCGAGGTGCGTACGGTCGGCGAGATGGGCCGGGCCCTGGCCGACGCCTGCGGTGGGCCGGCGCCCGTGGTGACGGGCCGGTACCGGCTGGGGGACGTCCGGCACATCACGGCCGACTCCTCCCGGCTGCGTGCCGAACTCGGCTGGCGGGCCCGGGTCCCGTTCCGTGCGGGGATCGCCGGGTTCGCCGCCGCGCCCTTGCGGGCCTGACTACGCACGCGCCGCCGGGAGTGCGATCTCGAAGCAGCAGCCCCCTGCGACGTTGTGCACCCGGGCGCGCCCGGCGTGCGCCTCGACGATGCCGCGGACGATGGCCAGGCCGAGCCCCGCACCGCTGTCCCCTCCCTCGCCGGGATCCCGCCGAGGCGTGCGCGCGGCGCTGCCGCGCCAGCCGGTCTCGAACACCCGGGAGAGGTCCTGCTCCGGGATGCCCCCGCAGCCGTCGGTGACCGACAGCACCACCTCGTCCACCTCGCGGCGGGCCGAGACGGCGACCACACCCTCCTCGGGCGTCGAGCGGATAGCGTTGACCAGAAGGTTGCCGAGCACCCGGGTGATCTCGCGGCTGTCCACCTCGACCGGCTCGGCGGCGACCTGACGGCCCTCCAGACGGACGCCGCGCTGCCGCGCCAGCGGGTGGGCACCAGCCAGTGCGTCGTCGACCAGGTCGTAGACGGACACCCGGGACAACGAGAGGGACAGCGCGCCGGCCTGGATCCGGGAGAGTTCGAAGAGGTCGTCGACCATCCCGGTGAGGCGCTCGACCTCGGCACGGATCCGCTGGAGGTACTGCTCCGGCTGGTCGGCCACCCCGTCCTCCAGCGCCTCGGCCATGGCGCGCAGGCCGGCCAGCGGGGTGCGCAGGTCGTGGGAGATCCAGGCGATCAGCTCGCGCCGCGAGGCGTCCAGCGCCTGCGCGCGGGAGCGTGACTCGGCGAGCCGGGCGCTGGTGGCGGCGAGCTCCTCGCTCAGCTGGGCCAGTTCGAGCCCGAGGGGGTGGTCCGGAGCGGTGAACCCGGTGTCGCTTCCGACGGTGCGGGCGGCCGCGGTCAGGGCCCGGCTGCCGGCCACGACCTGGCGTCCGAGCAGCGCGGCCGTGAGCAGTGAGACCACGGAGGCCATGCCGAGCACGGTGATCACCACGCCGAGGTCGTGCCCGGACAGGAACATCGCCTGGGCGACGGCGAGCGTCCCGGAGGTGACCGCGAGAACGGTGACGACGGCGACGCAGAAGAGTGAGAGCGCCACCGAGCGGCGGCGCAGCAGGCGTACGGCCACCCATCCGAGGAGGCCGGCGCCGGTGGCGCCGAGGCCTGCGAACAGGGCGATCAGCAGCAGGTCCGTCACGCCGGGCCGTCCATCCCGGCCGTCACCGGGTCGTAGCGGTAGCCGACGCCCCAGACCGTGGTGATCAGCGTCGGTGCGGCGGGGTCGTCCTCGATCTTCTCGCGCAGCCGGCGGACGTGGACGGTGACGGTGGACAGGTCGCCGAAGTCCCATCCCCAGACCCGCTGCATCAGCTCCTGCCGGGCGAAGACCGTCCGGGGGTGCCGGAGGAAGTGTGCGAGCAGGTCGAACTCCCGCAGTGTGAGAAGGAGTTCATCTCCTCGGCGGTGGGCCCGGCGAGCCTGCGGATCGAGCGTGATGTCCCCGGAGGCCAGCGGCGCGGGGAACGGCGCAGAGGGGACGGCGGCACGGGAACGACGGAGGACGGACTGCACCCGGAGGACGAGTTCCCTCGGGCTGAACGGCTTGGTGACGTAGTCGTCCGCGCCCAGCTCCAGGCCGAGGATGCGGTCGGCCTCGTCGCCCTTGGCGGTGAGCACGACCACCGGCAGGTCGGCGCCGTTCTCGGTGGCGCGCAGCCTTCGCAGCAGCTCCAGGCCGTCGATCCCGGGGAGCATGAGATCCAGGACCAGCAGGTCGGGGCGATTGCTGCGGGCCAGGTCGAGGCCCTGGTTGCCGTCGCAGGCCCGGTCGACCCGGTGGCCGGCCCGGGTGAGGTAGCCGGCGACGACCTCGCCCACGGTCAGGTCGTCGTCGACCACCAGGATGCGGGCGGGGTCCGGTGGTCCGGAGGAAGCGGGGCTCTCGTTCACCTCGCCGAGGATACGAGCTGCGGCCGTGGGCAGGTGCCGCGCCGGGGTTCACGTTCGGGTTCCGTAAGATCGCGGCCGGGCCGGGGTTCACGTTTCGGGTTCCGTAGGATCGCGGCCGGGCCGGGCACGGCGCCCACGCCCGCGACGGCCCGTAGGACTTTCGTAAGGCCGCCGTTCGGCCGCCGCCGGGCCGCCCGCCCTTAGCGTGGCCGACGTGATCTCTCCGAATCCCCCACTGCCACCCGCCGATGTGATCCTTCCGTGCCTCGACGAGGCCGAGGCCCTCCCCTGGGTGCTGGGACGGGTACCCGCGGGCTGGCGGGCGATCGTCGTCGACAACGGTTCGCGCGACGGCTCGGCCGAGCTGGCGCGCTCGCTGGGCGCGAGCGTCGTCGAGGAGCCGCGGCGCGGCTTCGGCGCCGCGTGCCACGCCGGGCTGCTGGCCGCCACCGCCGAGCTGGTCTGCTTCCTGGACTGCGACGGCTCCCTCGATCCCGCACAGTTGCCGCGCGTCACCGCGCCGGTCCACGCGGGCTCGGCGGACTTGGTGCTCGGCCGCCGCCGCCCCACGACCGCCGGCGCGTGGCCGCTGCACGCCCGCCTCGCCAATGCCGCCCTGGCCCGCCGGCTGCGGGCGAGCACGGGGGCGCCGCTGCACGACCTCGGGCCGATGCGGGCCGCCCGCCGTGAACGGCTGCTGGCACTCGGCCTGGGCGACCGCCGCTCCGGCTACCCGCTGGAGATGGTGCTCGCCGCCTCGGCGGCCGGGATGCGGATCGCCGAGACGCCCGTCGACTACCTGCCTCGCACGGGCCGCTCCAAGGTCACCGGAACCGTGCGCGGCACCCGGCAGGCCGTCCGGGACATGCGGGCCGTTCTGGCCGCTCCGCCGCCGACCCTGCTGGTGATCGCCAAGTCGCCCGTGCCGGGACGGGTGAAGACCCGCCTCACCCCGCCCTGCACACCCGAGCAGGCGGCGGCGCTGGCCGAGGCCGCCCTGGCCGACACCCTTGCCACCCTCGACCGGGTACCGGCCGGACGGCGGCTGCTCGTGCTGGAGGGCGAGGCCGGCCCCTGGCTGCCGCCCGGTTGGCAGGTCGTGCCGCAGTCGGGGGGCGGGCTGGACGAACGGCTCGCGGCCGCCTTCGCGCACGCCGCCGGGACCGCCCCGGACACGCCCGCGCTGCTGGTCGGCATGGACACCCCGCAGATCGGCGGCGCCCTCCTCGCGGAGCCCCTGTCGCCGGCCCGCCGCACCGGCGTCGACGCCTGGTACGGCCCGGCCGGCGACGGCGGTTTCTGGGCTCTCGGGCTGGCGAGGCCCACCGCAGAACTGGCCCGGCGGCTGCTTCTGGGCCTGCCCATGTCCACACCGGAGACCGGGCAGGGCCTGCTCGACCGACTGACGGCGAACGGCCTGACGGTCGGTCATCTCCCGGTGCTCACCGACGTGGACACCATCCGGGACGCGCGCCACGTCGCCGCCGAGGCTCCGGGCAGCAGGTTCGCGGCATGCCTTCGCCTGATCGGGGCCGCGCCGGAGATGACGCGGTGACCGTCGCCGCGGAGGCGTGGGTGGACGACCCGTTCGCCGAGGCCGTTCGTGCCGGGCGGGGCCCGCTGTGGCTGCGACGCGAGGACGGCGGCCGGATCCCGCTCGACGTCGAACGCTGGTGCGCACCCGCCGCCGGCGCGGATCACGGCCTGCTGCTGCGCTGTACGCGGTTGCCCGCGCCGGTGGTGGACCTCGGCTGCGGTCCCGGCCGCCTCGTCGCCGCTCTGCTGGGCCTCGGCGTGCCGGCGCTCGGTGTCGACATCACCGGAGCCGCGGTGGCCCGGACCCGCATGCTCGGCGGGCCGGCCCTGTGCCGGTCGGTGTTCGACCGGCTGCCCGCCGAGGGCCGCTGGGGTGGCGCGCTCCTCGCCGACGGCAACCTCGGGATCGGCGGCGACCCGGGGCTGCTGCTCGCCAGAAGCGCCGAACTCCTCGCTCCGGCAGGCTTGTTGTTGGTCGAAGTCGAGCCGGGGGAGGTCGACGAGCGGATCACCGTCCGGGTCGAGGGCCCCGAGGGACGGCTCGGGCCTCCGTTCGCCTGGGCCCGCTGCGGCGCGGCGGCCACCGTCCGTCGCGCCGGCCGTGCCGGGCTCGTCGAGACCGAGCGCTGGTCCTCCCACGGCCGCCGCTTCCTCTCCTTCCGGAAGGCGGTCCGCCCCCGCTGACGAGACGCGCAGCGGGAGCCAGGTCCTGTCCGGTCGATCTCGGTCCGACCGATCTCGGTCCGGTCGATCGCGGTCCGGTCGATCTCGCGCCCGGCGGGACCGGCCGGACAGGACCTCCTCGTCGGCCTACTCCTCCTGGGCCGCCGGGCTCCCGGCCGGCCACTGAGGGTGCTCCCGCTCGGCCCATCGCCGGTCGACCAGCCCCGTCCGCATCCCGCGCCGGGCCTCGGGATCCCGTACGGCCATCCGGATGTGCCCGGCCGTCACCGTGGCGATGGCCGCCGCGAGCCAGTCGTGGACGAAGGTCGCGCCGGTCCGCCAGGCCGGCGGCGTCAGGTGGGTGAGCCACATCAACAGGCCCGTACCGAGGATCACCAGCATCGCCCCGAGCGTCCACTGGGCGTACAGCTTCTGCCCGGCGTTGAACTTCCCCGCCGGACGGTGCGACGCGCGCGCCCACGTCGCCCGCAGCCACGCCCGGTCGGCCGGAAGGAAGCGGCTCAGCCTCGACACGTCCGCGCGCACCGCCCGGAAGGCCAGGCCGAGCAGCAGCGGTACCGGCAGCGCCAGGCCGCACCACACGTGGGCGGTGGCGACCAGCCTTCGGCGCCCGACCAGTTCGGCCAGCGGCGTCACGTAGAGGCAGGCGGCGGTGGCCAGGCAGGTCAGCATCAGGGCGGCGGTGGCGCGGTGCACCCAGCGCTCGGCGCGGGTGAAACGGAGGAGGAGCTCAGGCGGTCGGCGCATCGTCACGTCCGTTCGACCGGCCGACCCAGGCGTCGACGTCATAGCCGTTCTGCTCCCAGTAGCCCGGCTGAACCGTGTCGGTGACGGTGATCCCGGACAGCCACTTGGCCGACTTGTAGAAGTACATCGGCGCCACGTAGAGGCGCACCGGTCCGCCGTGGGAGTGCGAGATCGGGGCGTCCTGGAGCTTGAGCGCGACCACCACGTCGTCACGCCGGGCCTGTTCCAGGGTGAGGCTCTCGGTGTACTCGCCGTCGAAGCAGCTGAACCGCACAGCTCCGGCGCCCGCCCGGACGCCGGCGGCGTCGAGCAGGTGGGCGAGCGGCACGCCCTCGAACGGTGTGTCCGGTACCCGCCAGCCGGTCACGCACTGCACGTCCCGCACGATCCGGCGCTGCGGCATCGCCTGAAGGTCGGCCAGGCGGTGGCTGCCGGGCCGCTCCACCAGCCCGTCCACCGTCAGGGTGTACGTATCCGGGCCCCTGGCCGGTACCGAGGGCACCACGGAGTAGTACCGGAAGCCGCCACCGCCCGGCAGCAGTCCGGTGAGTCCCGTCGGATCCTTCCCGGCCACGGCGTCCTGGGCCCGCTGGAGATACGGGCCGGCCGCCACGCCCACGGCGCCGAGGCCGAGCATGCCGAGCACCACCCGCCGGCCCACCGGGGTGCCCCCGGAATGCTTCGCTGTTCTGTCCACGCCTCCGATTCGACCAGTCGCACCGGTGCCGCGACCAGATCCGGCGCCGAGCCGTCAGGCTTTCGTCATCTCCGTCCGCGCACCACGGGCCGTTCCGCGCCGGGCGCGTCACGCGTGGACCACGGCGCCGTCCCGCCCTGCGGGGACCGCGCGAGCCCGCGCAGCACCGGCACCAGGAGGACGCAGGCCAGGGCCGCCCCGTAGGCGGCCTGCTGAGCCACCTCACCGCCGACCAGGTAGAGCACCTGCCCGGCGGCGGGAACCGCCAGCCACTCCCAGGCACCGTCGAGTGCGACCAGGGCCACCACCAGCAGGCCGTACCAGGGGTAGGCCGGCGCGACGAGCAGCAGTGCCGTCCCGGTCACGAGCAGCGCGCCCCGCCACGGGCGGCGGGGGTCACCGCGCCGCAGCACCCACAGCACCACCGCCGCCGCCACCAGTCCCGCCGCCCATGGCGCCCAGCCGTCCGGAACCACGAGCCGCAGCAGCCCGAACCGGTCGAGGTGCCCCTGCTCGTAGCCCTCCTCCCGCAGGTATCCGGGCAGGTATCCCAGGACGGCCGGGCCGGAGACGGCTACATGGGGCGCATACGCCGCCGCGAACGCCCCGAGAGCCGCGCCGAGGACGGCGAGGTCGCTCCTGGTCGGACGGCGTGAGAGCGCCCCGGACAGGGCTCCGGGCAGGGCGAGGGCCGGCAGCAGCTTGGTGGCGACCGACGCGCCCAGCAGCACGCCTGCGGCTCCCGCCCCCACTCCCGTTCCGGCACCGGCCCCGGCTCCGGCACCGGCCCTGGCCCTGGCTCCGGCCCTGGCTCCGGCTCCGGCTCCGGCTCCGGCTCCGGCACGACGGTGGGCCACGTGGAGGCGGGCCGCACAGCCGAGCCCCGCGGCCGCCAACAGAGCCCCGAGGGTGTCGATGTGCGCGTCGTTGACCGCCCACACGGTGATGCCGGGGCACCAACCCCACAGGGCCGCCCGCCGGCTCCCCCGCCCGATAGCCAGCAGCACGCCCGTGGTCGCGACCGCCAGCAGCGCACCCCCGGCCTGCACCCCCCGCACCCCGCCCCCGAAGGGGTGCACGGCGAGGAACCACACCTGCGCGACCGGGGGGTAGATGGTGTGCACGGAGGGCCGGTTGATCCGGGTGCAGTCGCCGGACGCCGTCCGCCGCTCGTCCCACCCCGTACAGCCGTCCGTCGCCGGGAACAGGGCCTCGTCGCGCAACCGGACGAGCGCCGGATCGTCCGGGGCGTGCGCGTACGGCGAGATGCCGGCCGCCTGCACCCGTCCGTCCCACACGTACCGGTAGGCGTCGTCGCTGGTACGCGGCGGAGCCAGCAGCCCGACCACGGCGACGGCCACGCTCCCGGCCAGCACCAGCGGCGCCACCCGGCGGCCGGGCACCCGCCGCAGGAGCACCAGCGCTGCCGCGAACAGTCCCGCGTCGAGTGCGTACCAGCCCCACAGCGGGCTCCGGTCGGCGAGCGTGCCACCGCCGGTCACGGTCATGGCCAGAGCCACCACCAGCGCGGAGAGAGCGAGCGTGCAGGGCAGCAGGGTACGTGTGGCCACGCGCCCACCCTGCCACCGTCCCCGCCGGGCGGACGGCTCCGGCGGGCCGCCGTTCGGATTCCGTAAGCACGTCGCACCACCCGACGAGGGCCCGGTAACGCTTCGATGAGGGCGTGGAATCCAAGCACTCCGGCGCCCGGCGCCGCCTCCGTCCCGCGCTCCCGCCCCCACCCGCGTTCCTGCGCCGCGGTCCGTTCCGTGACGACGTCTTCTCCTCGGCGGTGCACGAGCCGCGCACCGCCGTCGTCCTCGGCCGGTGGCTGGGCGCCGCACTCCTGGTCTGCTTCCTGACCGGGCTCGCCAGCCATCTGCTCCAGGACCCGCCGGGCGGGCTGTCCGGCCTGCTGCCCGCGCGTCCGGTGAACGGCTATCGCGTCACCCAGGGACTGCACGTCATCAGCGGCCTTGCCGCCATCCCCCTGACCGGGGCCAAACTCTGGACGGTCTACCCCCGGTTGTTCGCGTGGCCTCCGGCGCGGAGCGTGCCGCACGCGCTGGAGCGGCTGGGTGTCGCCGTCCTGGTGGCCGCCGTGCTGCTGGAGCTGTTCACCGGCCTGCTGAACACCCTCCAGTGGTACCCGTGGCCGTTCCCGTTCCGGCAGACCCACTTCTGGCTCGGCTGGCTGGCCACCGGAGGCCTGCTGGTCCACATCGCCGCCAAGTTGCCGCTCATCGCCGGGAACTGGCGACGCCCACAAGCCCCCGTTCCCGGGCGGCGTGCGCTCCTGACGTCGGTCGCCGCGGCGGTCGGCGCGGTCACGCTCACCACCGCCGGACAGACCGCGCCCTGGCTGCGCCCGCTGAACCTGCTGTCGCCACGACGCCCCGACCTCGGCCCCCAGGGTCTCCCGGTCAACCGCACCGCCGCCCAGGCCGGAACCGTCACCGTTCCCGACACCTGGGTTCTCCGGGTGGACGGGCCCCGGCCGTACGAGCTCACGCTCGACGAGCTGGCCCAACTCCCCCAGCACGAGGCGGTCCTGCCGATCTCCTGCGTGGAGGGGTGGAGCGCGAGCGCCCGTTGGGGCGGCGTCCGGGTCGCCGACCTGCTGGCCCGGGCCGGTGCGCCCGCCGGGACCGCCGCACGGATCACCTCGTTGGAGGCGGCCGGCCCGTACCGGGTCATGGAGATGCCCGCGCAGTACGCCGACGACCCGCTCACCCTGCTGGCCCTGAGGGTCAACGGCGAGACGCTGGACGCCGATCACGGGTTCCCGGCACGCATCATCGCGCCGAACCGCCCAGGGGTGCTCCAGACCAAGTGGGTCGCCCGGATCGAGGTGGCCCGATGACGACCTGGCTCCGAGGCACCACCCTCGCCTCCGGTCTCGCGCTGATCGGCTTCGGCCTGTACGGCCTGCTGACCGACTCCTACATCACCGCCCCGGCGCAGATCCTCACCTGGGGGGTCGGGGCGCTGATCCTGCACGACGGCGTCTGGCTGCCGCTGCTCTGCCTCGTCGGCGCCCGCCTGGCCCGCGGGCCGGTCCTGCGCGGCTGGCTGATCGTGGTCGCAGCCGTGACCGCCGTCGGTCTGCCCGCCGTTCTGCGTGCCGGCGACGATCACGGCAACCCCTCCCTGCTGCCCTTGCCCTACCTGCGCAACTGGCTGTCCGTCCTGGCTGCCACCGCCGCACTCGCCCTCCTGGTCGGGCTCGTGCGGCGGTGGCGCCGATCCCGGCCGGTCAGTCGCCCGGAACGCCGGGAAGACCGGTCGTGAGGCCGTCCAGCGCGTGCCCGCACGGGCAGGCCCGGTCGGTGGGAAGCCGCCCGATCGCCTTGAACAGCACCGTGCGCAGCCGCTCCACGTTGCGCCCGAATTCCGCGAGCACCTCCGCGTGGGTCACTCCCTCGCCGCTCTCCACGCCGGCGTCGAGGTCGGTGACCAGGGCGATCGAGGTGTAGCACAGGCCGAGTTCACGAGCCAGGACGGCCTCGGGGTGGCCGGTCATACCGACCACCGACCACCCGTTGGAGGTGAACCACCGTGACTCCGCACGGGTGGAGAACCGAGGCCCCTCGATCACCACCAGGGTCCCGCCGTCCACGGGGTCCCAGGCGGCGCCCGCGGCTGCCGCGAGCACGGCCCGGCGCCCCTGCGGGCAGTACGGATCCGCCATCGACACGTGGACCACCCCGGGCACCGAACCGTCCGGCAAAGCCAGTCCGTCGTAGAAGGTCTGGACGCGTCCGGAGGTCCGGTCGGCGAACTGGTCGGGCACCAGCAGCGTCCCGGGCCCGTACGCGGGCCGCAGCCCGCCGACCGCGCAGGGCCCGAGCACCTGACGCACGCCGAGCGAACGCAGCGCCCAGACGTTGGCGCGGTAGTTGATCCGGTGCGGCGGCAGCCGGTGGCCGCGCCCGTGCCGGGGCAGGAACGCCACCCGGCGGCCGGCCACCTCCCCCACGAACAGCGCGTCGCTCGGCTCGCCGTACGGGGTCTCCACCCGCACCTCGGCCACGTCGTCCAGCAGCTCGTAGAGCCCGGACCCGCCGATCACACCTACATCGGCTCGGGGAAGCAGGAACTGATCGTCCGTCACTTCACACACCTTTCTCGCCTGACTGTGCCGCCACTGTAGGAGCCGGCGCAGCGGGAGCCGGCGCGGTACGGCCTTACGAATCACGAACGGCGCCCGGGAGCGCACCGTCGTCAGTCGAGGACGACGACCATCTTTCCCAGCGCCCGGCCGGCCTCCATCACCCGGTGGGCTTCGACGATCTCGCCGAAGCGGAAGATCCGGGTGGGGCGGGCCCGCAGGGCGCCGGCCTCGACCCGGGCGTAGATCGCGTCCAACGGAACCTCCGCGAGGGGGAAGGCAGGGGTTCCCAGGACGAAGGCGCTGCCGAAGAAGCTGAGCTGGACGCCGCTGGGCAGATCGGCGATCGGGTCGAAGTCCGCCACCGGGGCGAATCCGCCGAGGAAGCCGACCTGGCAGACCCGTCCGCGCGGCCCGACCGCGGCCAGCGAGTCACGCAGCACCGTGTTGCCGACGATGTCGAGCAGCGCGTCGACGACGACGCCCCGCCGGCCGACCTCCGCCGCCAGGTGACCGTCGTCGATGAGCACGTCGGAGGCCCCGAGCTCCTTCAGCAGGGGCACGTGCGCCGGGTGACGGGTCGTGGCGAGCACGCTCGCGCCGTGCTGGACGGCGAGGTTGACGGCGGCCTGCCCGAGGGAGGAGGTCGCACCGCGGACCAGCAGTGTCTCGCCCGGCCGCAGGGCGAGGTTGCCGTGCAGGGCGCTGTACGCCGTGGCGTACACCTCGGGCACCGCGGCCAGGTCGGCCCAGGGCAGCCGCGCGTTCACGGCCACGACGTTGGCCGAAGGGACGGTCACCAGTTCCGCATAGCTGCCGTTGCGGGTGCGGCCCATGCCTCCCAGGATCGCCACCACCTTCGTCCCGGCGGGGAGCCGGCCCGAGGGGTCGGCCTCGACGAGGCCGGCGCACTCGATTCCGGGGACGGCGGCGACCTGCCCCCAGGCGCCGCTGCGCATGTACGCCTCGGCGTGGTTGAGGCCGAACGCCTTGACCCTGACGAGGACCTCGCCGGCGGCGGGCACCGGGTCGGGCAGGTCGGTGACGGTCAGCACCTCGGGGCCGCCGTGAGTGGATATGACGATGGCCTTCATGTCCGAACCTCGTTCTTGAGTAGTCATTCAACTATTGGGCCGACGAAAGGGCCACCGCGCGCGGTGGCCCGAAAGTCGTACGGTCAGGCGAGCACGGCGAAGGCGTTGTCGACGATCGCCCGCAGGACCGTCCCGTCCGGATTCGCCTTGCCGACGACCATGAGCCCCTGACAGGTCGCGACCAGCAGCTTGGCGCTGCCGCCCGCATCGAGGGAGTCCCGCACCTCGCCGCGGCGGACCGCGTTCTCCAGGGCGCGGGTCATGCACCGCTCCAGGCGCGCCAGGTGGCCGCGCACGACGGCCGCCGCCTCGTCGTCCTCGGCGGCCTTCTCGATCGCGGTGTTGACCAGGAGGCAGCCCTGGCGCCCCTCGGGGCTGAGCAGGTCGCGCACCAGCCCGTCGAAGTAGCCGCGGACCTCCGCCACCGACGCACCCGGCGCCTCCAGTTCCCCGAGCTTCTGCGGGACGACCAGCTTCGAGTAGCGCTCCAGCGACTTCACGAAGAGCGCGCGCTTGCCGCCGGGGAACGCACTGTAGATGCTTCCGGGCTTGACGCCCGTGGCCTTCACCAGGTCCTCGATGGAGGTGGCCCGGTACCCCCGCTCCCAGAACCGCAGCATCGCCTGGTTCAGGACGGTGTCGGGGTCGAACTCACGCGGTCTGGGCATGGAAGGAACATACATGAGCGACCATTCAAGAACAAGGTCGCCGGATTGGCGGACCACGCCGTCCGTGCCCGCCGGCCGGGTGGGGTGGGGTCGGCGCGTGGAGCTCACGCCCGCCGTCGAGCGGTGCCGCGCCGGCCGACACGCCGGCTGCGGGCACCGACGGCGCCGAACGACAGCACCGGCCCTCCGGGAGTCCGGAGAGCCGGTGCGGTGCGGTCCGTCAGCGGCCGGCGAGTTCGCCGCTGAGCGTCTTGTGGATCGCGGCGCTGGGCTGGTTGAGACCGGTGATCTCGGCGGTCTTGCCGCGCTGGGCGCACTTGGCCTCGACGGCGTCGAGAGCGGCCACGGACGAGGCGTCCCAGATGTGCGCCCCGCTCAGGTCGATGACGACACTCTCCGGGTCGCCCGCGTAGTCGAACCGGCCGACGAGGTCGTTGCTGGACGCGAAGAAGAGCTCCCCGGTCACGGCGTAGACCACCTGGCCGCCGTCGGGGTCGGTGGCGGCGGTGACGTCCGCGCGGTGGGCGACGCGCCTGGCGAAGATGACCATCGCGGTGACCGAGCCGACGACGACGCCCACGGCGAGGTTGGAGGTGGCGACGACGAGGGCGGCCATCGGGAAGAACACCATCAGGGCCAGACCGGCCGCGATCAGCGGGTAGACCGGCCACGGCACGTGCGTCATCCCGGGGACCTGCGCCAGGAAGACCAGGATCGCCAGAGCGTTGACGAAGCCGACCATGACCGAGCGGGGCACGAACCGGATCAGCTTCGCCACCCCGACCGCGCCCAGCACGATCTGGAAGACCCCGGCCAGGATCACCGACACCTGGTGCACGCGCACGCTCCGTCTCCTGCCAGAAGTCCTCGCGGGGGCGCCACGTGCGTTCCCCGCCCGTCCCGGCGTGCCGCCCTGCGCCGCCGGCAGGGCAGTTGAGTGATCGTCAATTGACCGGACGTGGCATCAGCGGCTACTTTGAACGCGTTCAATTTCACGGAGGGGGAAGCCCTGTGCAAGCGTTCCAGCAGATCGGGCCGAGCGCTGTCACGCGAGGACGCAGGCTGACCGGGGTGGCCTTGGAAGGTCCCTTCGTGGCAGCCCGCGCCGCCGGCCCGAGGCGCGGACGGCCGCCGCTCGGGCGACCGGCCGGGCACGGCCTGTGCTGCGCGGTCGGCCACTCCTTCACCGTTTCGACCCTCCTCGCGCTGCCCGCCGCCTACCTGGCGCTGTTCGAACTCGCTGAGGAGTACCCCGGCGGAGACCTCGGGCTCCTGCTCCTGTTCATCGCGCCGCTGCTGCTCCTCCCCTTCGCCCTCGGTGCCCGCACCTGGGCGACCAACGGCCGGACGGCCCTGCGCTGGGCCGGAAAGGCCGCAGCCCACTACCTCGTCTACTACCTGACGCCGATCGTCCTGCTGGCCCCCCTGCCGGCCCTCGCCGTCGGGTCCACCTCCCCCGACGCGGGCTTCCCCGACTCCCCACCGGGGCTGTACCTCCAGATCGCCGGCGTCGTAGCCCTGTTCATCGGCGCCCCGGTCCTTGCCGCCCTGCTCATGGTGGCCCCTTGGGCGTCGCGCGGCCGGAACGCCCGCCTCCCCCTCGCACTGCTCGCGAACCTCGCGCCGGCCTTCCTCCTCCTTCTCGGAGGCCTCCCCGTCGTACTCCTCATCGCCGCCCACATCGTCTTCGCCTGCCGCGTCATGCCCGCCACCGCGACCCCGCAGCCCTCCCGGCCCGACCCTGCCAGGCAGCACCACCCCGCCGACCAGGACCGTCCCTGACCGGCCCTCGGGGCCGATGCCGACCCGCCCCGTCCCGCCGGTCGGCACGGGCCTCGCCCAGGGCCGGCCCACCCCGGCCCACCACGGCCGGCCCAGGCCGGCCCGGATCTCGGCCGCGCCCGTGATCAGGGGTGGGCCAAAGGGCTCCGGCGCTGCGGACCGCCCGCAGGGCGGAAGCCCTCCCGGCTGAGCTGGCAGCTGCGGCGGGGCCTGGCCATGCGCAGCAGGACCAAGGGGATGCCCGCGTATCCGACGAGGTAGTCGGGGGTGATCCGGCGGGGGACCTCGGAGATCCAGCCCTGCCCCTGCGGGGTCTCGGCCGTGAACGCGTCCAGGATGCCGATGAGTTCACGGGCTTGCGCCCGCAGGTCGTCATCGTCCAGGGCCAGAGCGGCGTCCCAGAGGAACTCGGCGTTCCCGGCCAGCCCGTGGCACAGGGTCGGTCCGCTCCACCGAGCCCCCAGAGACACCGAGCGGCAGGTGCTGCGGAGCGCTTCCGTCGGGTCGGGTCCGACACCGAGGCGCCGGGCGTGCAGGAGCAGCCGGCCGATGCCCGTCGCCCCGTGGCACCAGAACGGCGCGGACGCCGGGCCTCCTTCGACGACGGGCCAGGCGAGCCCGCTCCCGTCCTCCAGGCACGGGAGCGCCTGGCGTGTGATCCAGGAGAGCGCCTCTCGCGCGGTCTGCTCGTACCTGGGCGCACCGGTGGCTTCGTAGAGGTCGAGCAGCGCGTCGGCGATGCCCGCCGCACCGTGGGCGTAGCCGAGGAAGCTCTTGCCGCTGAGATCGCCGTATCCCGCCGGGATCGGCCAGTGCGCCGTGCCGCGCTCGCCCTCGCGCTGCCGCAGGAGGGTGTCGCCACAGCCCACCGCCCGGTCGAGGCTCCGCCCGTCGCCTGTCTCGTCCCAGAGGATCAGGTGCGCGAGCAGCCGGCCGGCGAGGCCGTGGAACAGGTCGGGAGAGTCGTCGGGACGTGCCTGCGGCTGCCCGGCGGCCCGGTCGACAGCGGCCTGGACGAGTTCCTCGTCGGCCAGCACCTGCCCTGCCCGCAGGGTGGCGGCGGCGACTCCCATCTCCCCCACGCAGAGCCCGCGTGGCCGGTCCCCGGGGAGCGGCGGCATGGCGTGGAGCGTCCGTGCGGCGGCGCGCAGGACGTCCGCGTGGTGCGGGACCCGCAGTTCGTCGGTCAGCTCGGCCAGGGCGAGGACGGTGCCCGCCATCCCGGAGTTGAGGTCGCGGCCAACCAGCCCCTTGCCGATGCGGTACCGGCTTCGCCACGTCACTCCCTCCTCCGAGGAGTCGGCCTGGGCGCAGATGAAGTCACCGGCCCGGCGGGCCAGTTCGAGCAGGTCCGAAGCGTCCGGGGCCCGTGTCCCGTCCCGGCCGGACACCTCGCACGGTTCGGGTGCCCGCGTCGTGTGCGGCTCGATCACCGTCAGCAGCGCCCGTCGGACCTCGCGCATCGAGGTCAACCGTCGCGCGGGATCCTGTGCCAGGCATCGCGACACGACCGCTGCCAGCGCGCTGTCGACGGTCGGGCTGAGCTGTCCGAGCGGTCTCGACAGCAGGTTGTCCGCGTCGGGTGCCCGCGAGGGCTCGGCGTCGGTGACCAGGAGATAGAGCACCGCTCCCAGCGCGTAGACGTCGTCGGACGCGGACACTGCGCCTCCCGCCCTGCAGCCGGGAGACACGTAACCGCGGGTCCCGGCTCCGGCGGGCCGCCCTGTGGCGCCGATGGGATACGCCAGATCGAAGTCGATGAGCCGCACCGCGCCGTCGGGCAGGAGGACGATGTTGGCCGACTTGAGATCCCCGTGTACATGACCGATGTCGTGCAGGGCGGACACGGCATCCGCGACGGCGACGCCGAGCTCCACGACGCGGGCCGTGGAGCAGCGGCAGCCCGCTCCGGACAGCGTTCGCACGTGCCGGTCGAGTGTGTCCCCGCCCAGGTCCTCTGAGACGAGTACCAGTTCGTCCCCGTTGTCGATGACGTCGAGAACCGCCGGGGTCACCCGTCGCCCGGCGAGCCGGGCCAGGACGTCCAGTTCGCGCCGCAGCAGCAGGGCGCCGTCGTCGGCCTCGACATGGTGGTCCGCCGGCCGCGCTCTCGCGCGCTTCAGGACGCACACCCGCGGCACGGACAGGTCCAGGGCGAGTTGGACGACGGTCTCGGGCGAGTGTGCCAGGGTGATGACGGGCCGGTATCGGCCCGCCACCGTGTCCGCCGGCGCGTGCGAAGCGCTCCGGCCGTTCCTTCGGAACGGATCGTCGACCCACGTCGGCACATGGGGGGCCGCTCCCCGGACATCCGGCACCAGCCGGCCCGCCGGGTCCAGCAGGGCGAGGACGACCTCGCCGAGCCTGGTCTGCATCCGGGTGTCGCCGAACCCGCCGTACCGGTAGAAGACGACGCTCCCGTCGGCGTAGGCGCGGTCCGACGGGATGTGAGGTCCGCGCATGCCCCGGGTGGCGGCCTGAACGGCGGCCGCCACCTCAAGAGCCGCATCCTCGTCCCTCGGATAGACGGTGATGAACTTTCCGACCTGCGAGATCCCCGCTGCTCCGCGGTTCAGACCGGCGAGCCAGTCGAGAGATCCGATGACCTTGAAGGCGGCTCCCGCGGCGACCAGGGGAGGCAGAGCCAGCCCAAGGGTTTCGGCCGCCGTCGAGGCGTAACTGGAAACGTGGAGCTTCCAGCCTTGCCGAGGGAGGGTGCGGTCACGGGGAGCGGCCGTTATCCACGGCTGTAGGGAGTCGGCGGCCGGTGTGACCTGCCAGTCGGGCGAGCGACCACCGACCGCTTCCACGACTGCGTTCAGCATCCAGGTGTCGGGCCCAGCGGTGGTCGTGCTCATGCGTCGGGAGCGTCGATCTTGATCGTGAGGTGGCAGGTAGGTCCGCAGAAGGTGGCGATACAGGTGAAGTCGTTGCACCCGCCGGTATGGATGCATTCGGTCGGATCGAACGACTCTCCGGCCACAGCGGAACGCGACCGCGATTCACTGATCGCCCGGGAAAGCTCTTCGACCGCTCCCTCGGGAATGTTGTTCTCGGCCAGGACGGAGCCGGGGTCGTCAGCCAGTCGCTGACGAAACGCCTCATCGGTCTCGGCCTGCGCGACGATCTGCGCCAGTCGCAGTCTGACGGCGACGACATCCTCGGTCATAGCCGCCCCCAATTCGGTCCGTGCGCGAATAGGACTCGGGGCTGCCTCTTCGGCGGCCTTACGTGTTCACCCGTCCCCCACCGGGTGTGCCCACCAATGACATTGTCCGCCCCGTCCCGCCCCCACCGCCACAGGGAAAGCCGCGGCAACGATCCGTCACATCGATGACGGAGAGCCACCTGTCCCGCCGGCCCGGACCCCCCGTGGGTCGGACTCCGGACGAAGTTCGGTCCTGCTCGACCATTGATAGGAAACTTTACTTTCTACTAGGCTGTCGGCCGGCGGCTTGGCGCGGCACCCGCACCGAACGGGGTGTGACGCGCTCAGCGAGAGAGCTCTGACCCGGCCGCTGCGGTGGTGCGGTCGCCGCTTGACCGGTGGGCTCGTGTGGTGTGCGCCGGTGCCCAGCTCTCGCCGTTTCTCAAGGTCAGGGAGTCCAGGAATGCGTCTTGGTGTCTCGGCAAGGCCTGTCCGTATCGGTGTGTTCGCCGCTGTGCTCGCGTTGCTCGGCGGCCTGTTGCTCGGCTGGTCCGGGCGGGCGGGGGCGGCGGCCGATCCGCTGATCTCGCAGGGGAAGCCCGCGACGGCGTCGTCCACGGAAGGCTCGTCGTACGCGGCGGGGAAGGCGTTCGACGGGAGCGCCACCACCCGGTGGGCGAGCGTGGAGGGGAAGGACCCGCAGTGGCTGCGGGTGGACCTCGGCGGGAACGCCAACGTCTCACGGGTGAAGCTGGCTTGGGAGGCCGCGTACGCCAAGGCGTACCGGCTGGAGGTGTCGGCGGACGGGGTGACCTGGACGAGGCTGGCGGAGGAGAAGGCCGGGAACGGCGGGACGGACGACTGGACGGGGCTGGCCGGCAAGGGCCGCTACGTCCGGATGTACGGAACGGCGCGCGGGACGTCGTACGGGTACTCGCTGTTCGAGATGGAGGTGTACGGGGCGCTGGACGACGGGCCCCCGCCGGGCGGGGCGTTCACCGTGGTGGCGGCGGGCGACATCGCCGCGCAGTGCACCGCCTCGGACAGCGGCTGCGCGCACCCGAAGACCGCCGCGCTGGCCCAGCAGATCAACCCGAAGTTCTACCTGACGATGGGTGACAACCAGTACGACGACGCCCGGCTTTCGGACTTCCGGAACTACTACGACAAGAGCTGGGGTGCGTTCAAGGCGAAGACCCACCCGGTACCGGGGAACCACGAGACCTACGACCCGGCCGGGTCGCTCGCCGGGTACAAGTCGTACTTCGGCAGCATCGCCTACCCGCAGGGCAAGAGCTGGTACAGCTTCGACGAGGGCAACTGGCACTTCGTCGCGCTGGACTCCAACGCCTTCGACCAGAGCGCCCAGATCGACTGGCTGAAGGCCGACCTGGCGGCCAACGCGAAGAAGTGCGTCGCCGCCTACTGGCACCACCCGCTGTACTCCTCGGGCGGGCACGGCAACGACCCGGTCTCCCGGCCGGTGTGGAAGATCCTCTACGGCGCCCGGGCCGACCTGGTGCTGAACGGGCACGACCACCACTACGAGCGGTTCGCCCCGCAGGACCCGGACGGGAAGGCCACCGCGGACGGGATCGTCGAGATCGTCGGCGGGATGGGCGGCGCCGAGCCGTACCCGATCGAACAGGTCCAGCCGAACAGCCAGAAGCGGATCAGCGGTGAATACGGCGTGCTGAAGCTGGACTTCACCGACTCCGGGTACGGCTGGAGCTACGTCGGCGCGGACGGCCAGGTCAAGGACACCAGCCCGAAGTACAGCTGCCACTGATGATGTACCTGGCCACCACCGGCCGCCGTCCGGACGCGGCGCCCCCCCCCGGGGGGGGGGGGGGGGGGGGGCCCCCCCGCGGGCGGGGGCGCGCCGGGGGGGGGGGGGGGGCCCCCCCGGCCCCCGGGGGTGGGGACCCCCC
>NZ_JBVHHB010000010.1:99894-105788 GCF_055561295.1 Kitasatospora sp. NPDC022785
GGGCCACCGGCCGGCGGGCTCGCCATTCAAACCACCCCCCCCCCTGGGGCCCCCCCCCGGGGGGCGGGGCGGGCCCCCCCCGCGCCCCCGCCCCGCCCCCCCCCCCCCCCCCGGGGGGGGGGGGGGGCCGCGTCCCCGGCACGGTCGTCGCACTCGGTGCGGTCAGCCTGGTCACCGACGTCTCCTCGGAGATGGTCACCGCCGTGCTGCCGCTCTACCTGGTACTGGGGCTCGGCCTCTCGCCCCTCCAGTTCGGTTTTCTCGACGGGCTGTTCAACGGCGCCACGGCGCTGGTCCGGCTGCTCGGCGGCAGGCTGGCCGACCGGGGCGGCGGCCGGCACCGGACGGTCGCCGGGGTCGGCTACCTGCTCTCGGCGCTCTCCCGGCTCGGGCTGCTGCTGGCCGGCGGGGCCGCCGGCGGGATCGCCGCCGCCCTGGCCGCCGACCGGCTCGGCAAGGGCGTGCGGACCGCGCCGCGGGATGCGCTGATCTCGCTCAGCGCACCGCCGGAAGCGCTCGGCCGGGCGTTCGGCGTGCACCGGGCGATGGACACCACGGGGGCGCTGCTCGGACCGCTGGTCGCGTCAGCGGTGCTGTGGGCGACGGCGGACGCGTACGACGCGGTGTTCGTGGTCAGCTTCGCCACCGGCCTGCTCGGCGTACTGGTGCTGATGCTGTTCGTCCCGGCCCGGACGGCGGTGCCGGCCGTCCAGCCGAAACCGGCCCGGCGCAGGAACGGGAACGGGAACGGGAACGACGCACTCGGCGACCCGGTGTTCCGGCGGGTGGTCACCGCCGCCTCTTTGCTGGGGGCCGCGACGGTGGGCGACTCCTTCCTCTACCTGCTGCTCCAGCGCGGCCTGGACCTGCCGGCCGTGCTCTTCCCCTTGCTGCCGCTCGGCGCGGCGGCGTGCTACCTGCTGCTGGCCGTACCGGCGGGCCGGATCGCGGACCGGACCGGGCGGCGCACCCCGTTCCTCTGCGGGCACGGTGCGCTGCTCGCGGCCTACCTCACCCTGACGGCCCCGCCGGGGTGGCCGACCGCCGTACTCACCCTGGCACTCCTGGGTGTCTTCTACGCCGCCACGGACGGCGTGCTGATGGCGCTCGCCGGGCCGGTGCTGCCGCCGGACCGCCGGGCCAGCGGGCTCGCGGTGCTGCAGACCGGCCAGGCGCTGGCCCGGCTGCTCGGAGCGGCCGGGTTCGGCGCGGCCTGGACGTGGTGGGGGCCGCGACCGGCCCTGGCGGTCTCCGCACTCGCGCTGGCCGCCGCACTCGCCGCCACATGGCGGATCCTGCCGGGACGGGAGGTCTCATGAAGGCGCGATCGACGGTGCTGGTCATCGCTGTCCTGGTGTTGCTGGGCGGCTCGCTCGGGTACGTGCTGCACGCCAGGCAGCGCGGCGACGGGCACCAACTCGTCGCAGCAGAGAGCTCGTTCACCCTGGACGAGCCCGGGCTCTACTACCGGGACACCGCCACCGGGCGGGTCGCCCGCAGCCAGGGGGCGCCGGACGGGCCGTCCTGCGCCCGGTTCTACGCCGCGGGGGACCGCGCGCTCTGCCTGCGGGCACTGCCCGGCGTCCCGGCCCGTACCCAGGCGGTGGTGTACGACCGGCGGTTCACCGAGCTCCAGACGGTGACGGTGCCCGGCGTCCCGAACCGGGCCCGGGTGTCGGCCTCCGGGCAGCTGCTCTCCTGGACCACCTTCGCCGTGGGGGACTCGTACGCGGCCGGCGCCTTCTCCACCCGGACGTCGATCCTGGACCTGCGCACCGGCTACCTGGTCAAGTCGATCGAGGCCATCCCGCTGACCGTCGACGGTACCCGCTACCACGCCGCCGACATCAACTACTGGGGCGTCAACTTCGCCGCCGACGACAACCGCTTCTACGCCACCGTGTCGACCGGCGGCCGGACCCACCTGATCGAGGGCGACCTCCGGGCGTGGTCGGCGCGGACCCTGCGGGAGAACGTCGAGTGCCCCTCGCTCTCACCGGACGGCACCCGGATCGCCTTCAAGAAGAAGGTCTCGGCCGACCCGGCCGCGCCCTGGCGGCTCCACGTCCTGGAGCTCGCCGGGATGCGCGAGCACCAGCTGGCCGAGTCGCGCAGCGTGGACGACCAGGCGGCCTGGCTCGACGGGGAGACGCTCGGTTACGCGCTGCCGGGACGGGACGGGAAGGGCACCGACGTCTGGACCGTCCCGGCGGACGGCAGCGGGGCGCCGCACCTGCTGGTGCCCGGCGGCTCGTCGCCGGTGGCCGTGCCGCCGGCGCCGCCCGTGTCGCCGGTGCCGCCCGTGCCTCCGGCGCCGCCCGTGCCGCCGGTGCCTCCGGCGCCGCCCGTGCCGAGCTGACCGGCGATCGGCCTTCCGGCGTCGGGAGCCGGTGCTCGGTTCTCGGTTCTCGGTTCTCGGTGTCCGGTCCTCGGTGCTCCGCCGTGGCGGACCGAGGTGGCGAACCGCTGACCACCCCACCCGCCGCGCGGGCGTATATGGGGGTCCGCGGACCGGAAGATACGTGCTCGTCCCCCATGAACCGCAGGTCCCGCGGCGGCAGGATCGGCGGTGCGGTCGGACGCAGGCCGGCTCCGGCAGTCTCCAGAGAACGAAGGAAGAACGATGGCAGACGGGCACACGGCGGGCGAGGACTCGGCAGATCCGTACGCCACGTTCTTCCCCGACCTGATCGGGATGGTGCTCCGCCGGCAGGGCGCTCGGGGCTGGTCCGTCACCCCGGAGGACTTCTGGTGCCGCGTCTCCCCGAGCGACGCCGCCCCGGGCCGGAGGCAGGGCTGGAAGCTGCACGTGTCGGCCACCCCGCTCTCCGCCCCGATGGTGCTGACCCGTGCCGCCGAGGTGCTCGTCGCCGCCCGGGCCCCGTTCAAGTGCGCCGGCACCCCCGGCCGTCTGACGGAGCTCGTCTCCGCCCGCTACGACCGGGGAGGCGGCGGAAAGTTCATCACCGTCTACCCGAGCGACGACGACCAGTTCCGGCAGCTGGCCGAGGAGTTGCACCGGGCCACCGCACACCTGCCGGGGCCGGGCATCCTCTCCGACCGTCAGTACCGGCCGGGCAGCCTGGTGCACTACCGCTACGGCGCCTTCCGAGGCCACCCCCGGCTCACCAACGACGGCTCACCCGAGCCGATGCTGCAGGCACCCGACGGGAGCTTCGTCCGGGACCGGCGGCGAGCCGGTTTCAGCGCGCCCGCCTGGGCCACCTCCCCGCTGCCCCCGCCCGAAGAGCCCCCGCCCGCCCCCGGGACGAGCGTCCTCCTGAACGACCGCTACGTCGTGCGCAAGGCCATCCGGCACTCCTACCGGGGCGGAGTCTTCCTCGGCACCGACCAGCGGACCGGGCAGGAGGTCGTCATCAAGGAGGCCCGCCGGCACGTCGGGGCCACCCTCAGAGGCACCGACTCGGGCGAGCGGCTGGGCCACGAGGCCGAGATGCACACGTTGCTCGCGCCGCTCGGCCTGTGTCCGCAGGTGCTGGACGTCTTCGGCCAGGGCGGTAACCGGTACCTCGCCGAGGAACGCATCGCCGGGCAGACGCTGCGCTCCTGGGTGTCCGAGAGGCTCCGCCCCGACCGGGCGTCGGTACTGGAGCTGGCCGGGCAGCTGGTGACCGTCGTCGAGGCCGTCCACGGGGTCGGCCTGGTCCTTCGGGACCTCAGCCCCAACAACCTGATGGTCACTCCGGACGGCGAGCTCCGCCTGATCGACCTGGAGGCCCTCGCCCGCCCCGGAGACCTCGCTCCGGGCATCCACACTCCGGGCTTCTGCGCCCCGGAGCTCCTCGACAGCGCCCCGAACGGCTTGGCCCCCGCCCCGGAGTCCGACCTCTACAGCCTCGGTGCCGTGCTGTTCCACCTGCTCACCGGCGCCGAGCCCGCGCTCGCCCCGGACAGCGGGGGGACGCGCGGCCAACACGAACGTCTCGTCGCCCTGCTGGTTGCCGCCCTCGCCGACCGCCCGGAGCTCACCGCCCTCCAGCCGCTGGTACTGGGGCTCATGGCGGAGGACCCCCACGACCGTTGGAGCCTGGACACGGTCCGCGAAACGCTCGCCGGGCTGCCCGCGACCGCACCCGTGGACGCACCCCCCGCCACCGGGAGCGCCCCGGACAGCGGGCGTGTCCTGGACGGCGGGACCGCGGAGCAGCTGCTCTCCGACGGGCTGACCCACCTGATGGACACCATGACCCCGCTGGACCCGGTACGGCTCTGGCCCGCCGACCCCTCCGCCGAGCGGACCGATCCGCTGAACGTGCAGCACGGCGCGGCCGGCGTCCTGTCCGTCCTCACCGCGGCCGCCGCACACCGGACCGACCCACGGCTGCGGGCGACCGTCGCAGAGGCCGCGCAGTGGATCGCCGCCCGGGCCCGGACCGGCGGACAGCAGCTGCCCGGGCTGCACTTCGGGCGCTCCGGCACCGCCTGGGCCCTGCTGGACGCCGCCCGGCTGCTCGACGACGACGGCCTCGCCGCGCACGCGGCCCAGCTGGCCCGCGAGGTGCCGGTGCGCTGGCCCAACCCCGACGTGTGCCACGGCGTGGCGGGCGCCGGCCTCACCCAGCTCCACTTCTGGCAGGCCACCGGTGACAAGGAGTTCCGCGAACGCGCGGTCGCCGCCGCCGAGGCCCTGCTGACCACCGCCGCGAAGGGCCGCTCCGGTGTCGTGTGGCCCGTCCCGGCCGACTTCGACTCCGAGCTCGCCGGAATCACCCATCTCGGCTTCGCCCACGGCGTCGCCGGCGTCGGCACCTTCCTGCTGCTCGTCGGGCTCGCCGCGGAGCGGGAGGACTTCGTCCACGCCGCCCGGGCGGCCGCCGAGACCCTGCTCACCACCGCACGCGTGCGGGAGGGCGGCGCGGGCTGGCCCGTCGAGGACCGGGGCGCCGACACCCCCGCGCACGCGCCCCACTGGTGCAGCGGCGCCTCCGGCATCGGCACCTTCCTGATCCGCCTCTGGCAGGCCACCGGGGATCCCCGCTACCGCGAGACCGCCGAACAGGCCGCGACCGAGGTGTACCGCTGGCGGTGGCGGAGCTCGCCGGCCGCCTGCCACGGCCTCGCGGGCAACGCCGAGTACCTGCTCGACCTCGCCGAGGCCCTGAACGACCCCGGCCACCGGCGCCGCGCCGAGGAACTCCTCGCCTGCGCCCACGCGCGCCACGTCGTCCACGACGGGCTGCTCCTGATCCCCGACGACACCCTCACCGGGGTGGGCGTCGGCTACAACACCGGACTCGCCGGGCCGCTCGGCCTGCTGGTACGGCTCCACCACGGCGGGCCACGCCTGTGGCTGCCCGCCCCCGACCCGGCCGGAAGGAGGTGACCACCCATGACCAACGACGTCAACGCCCTGCAGCTGCTGGACAGCGAGGAGCAGACCACCACGGACTACATCTGCTTCCCGTTCAGCATCTTCACGTGCGGCAACTGGAGCTACGGCGACATCTAGCGGACCCGACCCGAGGAAAGCGAGTGAGTACGATGACCAACGACGTCAACGCCCTGCAGCTGCTGGACAGCGAAGAGCAGACCACCACGGACTACACCTGTTTCCCGTTCAGCATCTTCACGTGCGGCCACTGGAGCATCGACGACATGTGAGTCCGACAGGGGAAGAAGTGAGCACGGCGACATCCGATGTGACCGCCCCGCAGCCACCGGAGACCGAGCACTGCGGCCTGGACGACGCCCCTGTCCTCACCCTCCGGGATTGCCTGGTCCGGACTCACACGGACGCGTGACCACGAGCGCCCCACGCCGGGGGGGGGGGGGGGGGGGGGCGCCGGCCCCCCCCCCCCCCCCCCCCGCGGCCCGGGGGGCGCGCGGGGGGGGGGGGGGGGGGGGGCCCCCCCCCCCCCCCCGGGGGGGGGGCC
>NZ_JBVHHB010000010.1:105798-274268 GCF_055561295.1 Kitasatospora sp. NPDC022785
TTTTCCTATCCCTTATGCCGGCCCCCCCCCCGGGGGGGCGGCCGCCCCCCCCCGGGCCCCGCCCCCCCCGCCCCCCCCCCCGGGGGGGGGGGGGGCGCCCCCCCCCCCCCCCCCCGCGCCGGTCGCCTGTCGGCCGTCGGCCCTCGGGACGGGTGCGGTGGATCGACCGACTCTGCTGCCGGCCCGGCGGCCTGCCCGAGCTGTGGCCGCTCAGCTGAAGCCGCTCAGCTGTGGCCGACGATGACGGAGATCCCCCAGCCGATGGCGGCGAGCACCGCGGCGAAGCACAGCCCCGCCACCACGTGGCCGACGGGCCCGGCGGTCGGCTGCCCGGTGACAGCCTCGTCCGCCGGAGCCGGTGGGTTGAGGGCGCGCAGGCCGATGGCGAACAGGGCCGGCAGGCCGGCGCCGGCGAGAAGGCCCACCGCGACGATCCGCCACAGCGCGTCCAGGTTGATCCAGGTGTTCACAGGGCCGCCCTGTCGGCGTCGGGTTGCGGGACCACCGAGCCGGTCCAGGTGGCGTTGACGTTCTCCGGTGTCACGGCCTGGTGGCGGGAGGCGACGTAGAAGGCGGTGGAGGCCAGCAGCAACACGAGGAAGATCACCACGACGCCGAGGGTCCCGCCGATCCCGTTCGCGGCCCAGTAGGCCGCGGCGCCGACCCCGCCCGAGGCCGGCAGGGTGAACAGCCAGGCCACCGCCATCCGGCGGGCGACGTTCCAGCGCACCACGGCGTCCTTCTTGCCGACCCCCGCGCCGACGATCGATCCGGTGGCCACATGGGTGGTGGAGAGCGAGTAGCCGAAGTCGGTGGAGGCCAGGATCACCGCGGCCGAGGCCGACTCGGCGGCCATGCCCTGGGGCGACTCGATCTCCAGGAGTCCCTTGCCCAGCGTCCGGATGACCCGCCAGCCACCGATGTAGGTGCCCAGGGCGATCGCCACCGCGCAGGACGTGATCACCCAGGTCGGGGAGGTGGCCCCGGGCTCCAGGGTGCCGTTGGCGATCAGGGCCAGCGTGATGACGCCCATGGTCTTCTGCGCGTCGTTGGTGCCGTGCGCGAGCGAGACCATCGAGGCCGAGCCGACCTGGCCGCGCCGGAAGCCGTGGTCGCGCGGGCCTTCGGACACGCCCCGGGTGAGGCGGTAGACGAGGTGGGTGCCGACCACCGCGACGGTGCCGGCGATGAACGGGGACAGGGTGGCGGGCACGATCACCTTGGACACCAGGCCCTGCCATTTGACGGCCGAGGCACCGGCTGCCGCCATCGTGGCCCCGACGACGCCGCCGACGAGCGCGTGCGAGGAACTGGAGGGGATGCCGAGGTACCAGGTGGTGAGGTTCCACAGGATGCTGCCGGCCAGGCCGGCGAAGACCACGGTGAGGGTCACGTCTCCGCTCTGGACCAAGCCGCCGGCGATGGTCGCCGCGACGGCGGTCGACAGGAACGCGCCGAGCAGGTTCAGCACAGCGGAGACGGCGACCGCCACCCGTGGGCGCAGGGCGTGGGTGGCGATCGAGGTGGCCATGGCGTTGCCGGTGTCGTGGAAGCCGTTGGTGAAGTCGAACCCCAGCGCGGTGGCGACCACCAGAGCCAGGACCGCGTCGTTGCCGGTCACGGGCCCGAACCTAGATCGTCGGCCGCAGCACCGTCATCCGATCGGACCAACGGCGCAGCACCTGAGCACCCGTCGTCAGGCGCCCGCGTACGCGACCGGCGGCCGCGGGAACGCATGCGCGGAGGGGCAAGGCGGTACCGGACGGCGCGGGGCGGAATCTCCCGGTGCGCTCGCCCGTGGCCCGGCGGTGCGACGCCGCCACGGGGAGGCCCTCCGTGATCGGCCGTCAGAAGAGACCGGAGGGTACCGACGGATCCGGCCCGGACGCGCTGGGCGAGGCCTCCCCCGGTGCCGCGCGTCTCTGCCGCATCATGGGCCGGGGGACGGAAGGAGACTCGTGCCGCAGCCTGTCCCGCGGAGCGGCGGATGGCGCCCCTCCCTTCCGCCGCTCCCCGGGCTCACCGTGCTCAGGGGCTACCGGCGCGTCTGGCTGCGCGGTGACCTGCTGGCCGGTGGCACCGTCGCGGCGTACCTCGTGCCGCAGGTCATGGCCTACGCGGGTGTCGCGGGTCTGCCGCCGGTCGCGGGTCTCTGGGCGATCCTGCCGGCGCTGGCCGTGTACGCCTTCGTCGGGTCGTCCCGGCTGCTGTCGGTGGGGCCGGAGTCGACTACGGCGCTGATGACCGCCACCGTGGTCGGGCCGCTGGCCGGCGGGGACGCCGACCGCTACGCGGTGCTCGCCGCCACGCTCGCCGCGGTGGTCGGTGGGCTGTTCGTGCTGGCGTGGCTGGCCCGGCTGGGATTCGTCGCCGACCTGCTCTCGCGGCCGGTCCTGATCGGCTATCTGGCCGGGGTGGCGCTGATCATGATGGTGGACCAGCTGTCCAAGCTCACGGGCGTCGAGGTGGAGGGCGAGGGGTTCGGCCCGCAGCTGCGGTACTTCGTGCGGCACCTCTCGCAGGCGGACATCGGCACCGTCGTCTTCAGCGCGGCGGCGCTGCTCTTCCTCTTCGTCCTCAACCGCTTCCTTCCCCGGCTCCCCGGGCCGCTGCTGGCCGTGGTCCTCGGCACTGCCGTCGTCGCGGTGTTCGGTCTGCAGGACCACGGCATCGCGGTGATCGGCGAGATCCCGGCGGGACTGCCCAGCCCCTCCCTGCCGGACCTGAGCGAGGTGCACCGTCTGCTGCTGCCCGCGGCCGGGGTGCTGCTCGTCGGCTACACCGACGTGATCCTCACGGCGCGGGCCTTCGAGTCCCGGGCCGAGGGCGAGCAGCTGGACGCCGACCAGGAACTGCTCGCCCTGGGCGGGGCCAACCTGGGCGCCGGGTTCCTGCACGGGTTCCCGGTGAGCAGCAGCGCCAGCCGCACCGCGCTCGCGCAGTCGGCCGGCGGGCGCACCCAGGCGTACGCGCTGACGGCGGGCGTGGCCGTGCTCGCCGTGCTGCTGTTCCTGAGCCCGCTGCTGAAGTACACGCCGTCGGCGGTGCTCGGCGCGCTGGTCGTCTTCGCCGCGATCCGGATGATCGACGTGTCGGGGCTGCGCCGGCTGAAGGGGTTCCGGCGCCGGGAGTTCCTGCTGGCGATCGGCTGCCTGGTCGGGGTGCTGGCGCTGGACATCCTGTACGGGGTGCTGGTGGCGGTGGGGTTGTCGGTGGCGGAGCTGCTGAGCCGGGTGGCCCGCCCGCACGACGCCGTCCAGGGCCTGGTGCCCGGTGTTCCCGGCATGCATGACATCGACGACTATCCGCAGGCCCGCACCGTTCCCGGGCTGGTCGTCTACCGCTACGACTCGCCGCTGTTCTTCGCCAACGCGGAGGACTTCCGGCGCCGGGCGCTGGCGGCGGTGGCCGAGGAGACCGGCCCGGTCCGCTGGTTCGTCCTCAACACGGAGGCCAACGTGGAGGTCGACATCACCGCACTGGACTCGGTCGAGGCGCTGCGGGCCGAGCTTGCCGGACGCGGCGTCGTCTTCGCCCTGGCCCGGGTCAAGCAGGACCTGCGGGGCGAGCTGGACGCTTACGGACTGACCGAATCCGTCGGCACGGACCGGATCTTCCCGACCCTGCCCACCGCCGTGGCCGCCTACCAGGCCTGGGCCTCCGGCGGCGGTCCCGGAACGGGGACCACCGGCCGGCGGTGAGGTCCACGGGGACGGGAGCCCTCGTCCGGAATCTCCACGTCTCCGTCGTCGCCACGCCGGTGCACGGCAGCGGCTCAGCCACCGCCGATCCTGCGCCCGGTGATCTCGTCCGCCCGGATCCGCACCCAGAGCGGGCGCTCCCCACCGGCCCACGGGGTGGTCGTGGGCAGCTCGGACAGCCGCCGCACCTCGTCGTCGTCCGTCACGTGTCGCGCCTCGCCGAGGATGAGAACGCTCCAGCCCCGGCTCAGGTGGTCGTCGATCCGGTCGACCTGGAACGACACCGCGGCCCCGTCGTCCGGGGCCGCGCTGCTTCGGGTGGCCGTGCGGAAGACGATGCCCGCGTCGTCCACTGTGTAGTTGACCGGGAAGACCGCCGGTCCCGGCTCGACGGGCAGGGCGATCCGGCCCACGCCGTGGGTGCCGATCTTCTCCCAGCACTCGGCGGCGGTGAGGTGGAGGAGGAGTGGACGCGCAGCCGCCTGTGGCTGCCCCGGCGGGGCGTCGGCACGGCCCTCCAGCAGGTCCTGGTAGGTGAGTCCGAGGGCGGCGGCGATCCGCTGGAAACCGGCCGGGTCGAAATCCGGGCCGGCCGCCAGCAGGTGCTGGAGGTAGCGCGGTGCCATCGCCGCCTGGTACGCCAGCATCTGCTCGGTCAGGCCGAGTCGGGAGCGCCGCTCGGTGATCCTGCGCGCGACGTCTGCGGGATCTGCGGGACGGACGGCGTCGATGTCGTGGTTCTGGTTCACCCTGTGCTCCTTGGCTCGCCGGGTCTCCGGGTCACGTACCTCCGGGTCACGTACGAAAGAGCGCGACCTTGAGGGCACCGTTGGTGCCAGCGTCGGCGAAGAGGTCGTAGGCCTCCTGCATCTCGTCGAGGCCGAACCGGTGGGTGACCAGCCCGGAGACGTCGAGCCGGCCGGCGGCCAGCATGTCGAGCAGCCGCGGGGTGCTGTGCGTGTCGACCAGGCCGGTGGTGATGGTGACGTCACGGATCCAGAGGTCTTCGAGGTGGAGGACGGCCGGCTTGCCGTGCACGCCGATGTTGGCCACCCGCCCGCCGGGGCGCACCACGCGGGTGCAGAGCTCGAACGCGTCGGGGACGCCGACCGCCTCGATCGCCACGTCCGCCCCGAGGCCGTCCGGGCTCAGCGCGCGCACCGCCTCCGGTGCTGCTTCGGCGACGGTGAGTACGGTGTCGGCTCCCATCCGCTTCGCGGCGTCGAGGCGGCTCGTCGCGAGATCGACGGCGATGATGCGGGAGGGGCTGTAGAGCCGGGCGGTGATGATCGCGGCGAGGCCGATCGGGCCCGCGCCGACGACCACGACGCTGTCGCCGGGGCCGATCCGGCCGTTGTGGACTCCGACCTCGTAGGCGGTGGGGAGGATGTCGGCGAGCGGCAGGGCGTTCTCGTCGGTCACGCCTTCGGGCAGCCGGTGGAGGGAGTTGTCCGCGAACGGGGTGCGGACGTACTCGGCCTGCGTGCCGTCGACCAGGTGGCCGAGGATCCAGCCCCCGCCCCCGGTGCACTGGCCGTAGCTCGCGGCGCGGCAGTAGGCGCAGCGGCCGCAGGCGGAGATGCAGGAGACCAGGACCCGGTCTCCTGCCTTGACGGTCCGTACGCCGGAGCCGGTCTCGGTGACGGTGCCGACGGCCTCGTGGCCGAGAACGCGGCCGTCGGCGACCTCGGGGACGTCTCCCTTGAGGATGTGCAGGTCCGTGCCGCAGATGGTGACCGCGTCCACCCGGACGACGGCGTCCTCGGGGTCGCGGAGGGCGGCGTCCGGTACCTCGCCCCAGGTGCGGCGGCCCGGTCCGTGGTAGGTGAGCGCCTTCATGTCCTGATCACTCCTGTCGGACATCGCCGGTGCGGAACGACAGCGGTGCCGTCCTGTCTCCTCCTCCAGCGTTCCCCGTGGAGCGGTTCGCCGCCATGGGCCGGGTGGGACCCGCAGCGGGGCCGATGGGCCCAGGCGGCGCGCCGGCGAGGCAGGGCGCACCCGAGCCGCCGCGTCCGGTCCGGCCATGGCACCCGGCGAACCCCGGATCTCCTCTCCCGCTGCTGCCGGGCGGCGCCGGGCATAGCCTGGACGCAGGCCGAACGCGGTGTCCCTCACGAGCACCGGACTGTCCCGCGGTGCCGCCCCGCGATCCGGAGGTACCTGCCATGAAGAACCCTGTCGTCGTGGGCGTCGACGGCTCGGAGTCGAGCGCGCAGACCGTGGACTGGGCGTCGGACGAGGCGTGGCTGCGGGAGGCGCCCCTCCACGTGGTCCACGCCTGGTTCGGTGAGACCGCGGCCGCACCCGCGGGACGCGAGACACGACTCACCAAGGAAGCGGGCGCCGCCGTGCTCGACGCGGCACGCGAACGGGTCCTGCTCCGGCACCCCGGCGTCGACCTCGCCACCTCCCTGGTGGACGACCACGCACGTGACGCCCTGGCCACGGCCGCCGAGGGCGCGCTGCTCCTCGTGCTCGGCGCGCGGGGTTCGGGGGGCTTTCCCCGGCTCCTGCTCGGCTCGACCAGCCTTCACGCCGCCGCTCACGCCCCCTGCCCGGTCCTCGTGGTGCACCCCACCGAGGCCGGGACCGGCGGCGAGGTGGTGGCGGGTGTCCAGGGCAGAGGACAGGACGAACAGGTCCTCGCGTACGCCTTCGATTCCGCGCGGCGCCGGAACCTCCCCCTGCGCGTGGTCCATGCCTGGGCCTATCCGCTGGTCGCCGGCCCGGGGCACGAGCTCCCGCTGGTCTACGAGGAGGGGCACATCGCCGCCGAGCACGAGCGGCTGCTCTCCGAGGTGCTGGCCGGCTGGCGCGAGCGGTTCCCGGACGTCACGGTCACGGCCACCTCCGTGCGCTCCAATCCGGCCCGGGAGCTGGTCTCCAGGTCCCAGGCGCAGCGGCTGGTCGTCGTCGGCCGGCACGGGGAGCACCGCGGCCCGCTCGGCAGGCTCGGCTCGACCAGCCAGTCGGTCGTGCAGCACGCCCGCTGCACGGTGGCCGTCGTACCGGCCTGAGCCCCGCGAGGGTCTCGGCCGTGGTGCCGTCGAGGATGCTGTGGTTCATCGTGCTCACGCCTCCCGGGTGGCGGCCGGTCGGCGCAGTCGTCGCAGGTAGGGGTCGAACGAGGGCCGGGGTTCCAGTCGGACCCGGGCGTCGACGCAGACGGCGCCGCCGGGGCGGGCGATGAGGGGGTTGAGGTCCGCCTCGACGAGTTGGGGCAGGTCGGCGGCGAGCCGGGAGAGTCTGGCGAGCACGTCGCGGACCGCGGCGAGGTCGGCCGGGGGTGCGCCCTGGTGGCCCAACAGCAGGGGTGCGCCACGGAGTTCGGTGGCCATGGTGGTGAGGTCGTGCTCGGTGAGCGGGGCGAGCCGGGCGGCTCGGTCGGCGAGGACGTCGGCGGCGGTGCCGCCCATGCCGAGGACGACGAGCGGGCCGAAGACCCGGTCCTGCACCACGCCGGCGAGCAGTTCGACACCGGGTGCGGCCATCGGCTGCACGACCGCGCCGCCCAGCTGCCCGCCGAAGCGCTCACCGAACTCGCGGAAGGCGTCTCTGACCTGCGAGTCCGTGGCAAGCCCGGTGCGCACCGCGCCGGCGGCGCTCTTGTGGACCTGGCCGGGCCAGTAGGCCTTCAGTGCGACCTCTCCCCCGTGCCCGAGCCCGCGCAGGCCCTCGGCGGCGGCCACGGCGGTGTGCTCGTCCGGCGCCCAGACCGAGGTGATCAGCGGCAGGCCGTAACTCTCCAGGAGGTCGGTCGTGCTCACCGGGTCGAGCCAGCCGCCGTCCGGGTTGGCCGCGAGGAAGGCGTCGACCATGGACTTGGCGGCCTTCGGGTCGCAGCCGGGCGCGTCGGCCTCGGCGGCGAACGGCTCGGCCAGCCACCGGGCGCGGTCACGGGCGTGGGCCAGGGCCCGGGCGGCGGCCGCCGTGTCGGAGTACGCGGGCAGCAGGCCACCGTCGGCGCAGGTCAGGTAGCGGACGGGCATCTGCTGGTCGAGCAGCACAGCGGCGACCGGGATCCTGCGCCGGGCCGGGCCGTCGAGCAGGGCGCGCACGGGGTCGCGTTCGGCGGTCGTGGTGAGTGCGGTGGGGACGAGGCAGACCAGCAGCGCGTCGACGGCCCTGCCGCGTTCCAACGCCTTCAGGCAGCGGGCCAGTTCGGCCGGCCCGACGGCCGCCGTGGTGTCGACGGGGTTGCGCGCCGACGCACCGTCCGGAAGTGACTCCAGGAGATCGGGCGCGAGTTCGGGCAGCAGGAGACCTGCGTCCGTGCAGGCGTCCGCGGCCAGGATGCCGATGCCGCCGGCGTTGGAGACCACCGCGACCGCGCCGCGCGGAGCGGGCAGCGGCTGGGCGTGCAGCAACGCTGCCGTCCCGACGAGTTCGTCGATGCTGTGGGCCGCGGTGATCCCGGCTTGCCGGAACAGCGCCTCACGGGTGACGGTCGGGGTGGCGGCCGCCGCCGTGTGCGAGGCGGCGCCCCGGCGCCCCGCCGGCGAGCGTCCGGCGTCGACGGTCAGGACGGGCAACTTCCGGGTGACGCGGCGGGCGGTTCGGGCGAAGGCCCTCGGGCTGCCGAAGGACTCCAGGTGCAGCAGCGCCAGGTCGGTGCGGCCGTCACCCTCCCACCACTGGAGCAGGTCGTTGCCGCTGACGTCGTACTTGTCGCCGAGCGAGACGAAGCCGGAGACGCCGATGCCGAGCCAGGCCAGCCGCTCCAGCAAGGCGATGCCGACGCCGCCGGACTGGACGGCCACTCCGGCGCTCCCGGGCAGCGGGAACGCGCCGCCGAACTCGGCGTCCAGCCTGACGTCGGGATCGGTCTGCGCGACGCCCAGGCTGTTGGGGCCGACCAGCCTCATGCTGTACCGGCGGCAGGACCGCATCAGCTGCCGTGACTCGCCCTGCCCGAGGCCGGCAGTGAGTACCACCAGCGCCCGGACGCCCGCCCGGCCGCACTCCTCGGCCACGCCCGCCACCGCGGCCGGGGGCACGGCCAGCACCACGAGGTCCGGGTTGGCCGGCAGGGCGCGCACCGACGGGTACGCGCGCTCGCCCGCGACCTCCTCCGCGCGTGGATTGACCGCCCACACGGGCCCGGCGAAGCCGCCCTCGCGGATCTTCCGCAGCACGGTCTGCCCGACCGACCCCGGCCGGCGCGACGCCCCCACGACCGCGACCGAGGCCGGCCGCAGCAGCGGGCCCAGGCTGGCGACGTCCGCGCGGCGGCCGCGCTCGTCGACCGCCTCGCGGTAGTGCTCGTCCGCCTCGTCGAGCGGCACCCGCACCCGGATCTCGCCCTGTTCGAGGCGGCGGTGCACGGGCAGCCCGAGGTCGGCGAAGACGCGGTGGACCGCCCGGTTGCCGGCCAGCGTGTCGGCCTCGAAGACCCGGACACCCCGGCTGCGCGCCGCGTGGACCAGGTACTCCAACAGCAGGGTCGCCACTCCCCGGCGGTGCCACTCGTCGGCCACCGCCAGCGCCAGTTCGGCAGCGTCCGGGCGGTCGTCCAGGATCCCGCAGTCCGCCTCCCCGACCAGGTCGTCGCCCGCCCATGCACCCAGGGCGAGCAGCCCGGGGCGGTCGGCGCCGCACAGCCGCTCGGCGGCCAGCCGCGGTGCGGTGCGGCTGGCGCCGAAGAAGCGCAGCCGCCGGCTCTCGGCGGACATCCGGTTCGCGTGCAGGTCGAGGACGGCCTCCCGGTCCGACGGGGCGATCGGGCGGATCTCGACCGTCGTGCCGTCGGCGATCAGCGCCTCGGCGGTCGGCGGCAGGTGCGGAACGGACATGGCCTCTCTCCTCGGCGGCCCCGGCGGTCAGGACATCTCCAGCGTCCGCACACCCGCTCCTCCCGGGAAGGGCCGACCGGCCCACCATCCGGCCGGGTACCGGCGGACCGTTCAGTACCCCGCACGGCCCGGTCGGCGCTCGCCGTGAGGTCCCCGCTCACCGACCATGGAACTGTGCCGGCCGTTCGGCGCCGCTGCAGCGCCCCCGGCGGACCGGGCCGTGAAGGGAGAAGTCCATGCCCATGACAGCATCAGGCGGGGAGCCGCCGCAGGACCGTCCGTCCCGATCCCACGACGGCGGGGACGACCAGGCCGGTCCCGGCGACATCGGCCGCCGGATCGCCCTGCGTCGTCGGCAGCTCGGGCTCAGCCGTGCGGAGACGGCGGAGAAAGCCGGCATGGCAGAAGGCTTCCTGGAGTATCTGGAATCCTCGCCGGCCGCCGTCGAGACCGGGCCGCTGATCAGACTCGCCGACGCACTCGGGACCTCCGCCGCACAGCTGCTCGGCGGCGGGCTCGACCGGCCGACCGGGTCGGCCGCGGCCGCCGCCCACCCGGTCCTGACCGAGCTGTCGGCCCCGGAATGCTGGGGCAGGCTGGCACCGGGCGGCGTCGGGCGGGTCGCGCTGAGCACTCCGGAAGGGCCTGTCGTGCTGCCGGTCAACTACCGCGTGCTCGACGGCACCCTGCTCTTCCGCACCGCCGCCGGGAGCACCCTCGCCGCCACCCCGGGAAGCCGGATCGCCGTGGAGGTCGACCGGATCGACGAGGCGTCGCGCACCGGCTGGAGCGTCCTGGCCGTCGGGGAGGCCACCGCCTTCGACGAACCGGAGGCCGTCGAGCACCTCGTCCGGCGCGGCAACCCGGACCCGTGGGCGGGCGGGCCGCGCGACGTGTGGGTGCGGATCAGGCCGACATCCGTCACCGGCCGGGCCATCCACACGGAGGAGGAGGCGGCGGCTGCGGACGACGGCCGGTGAGCGGGCCGACGACCCGTTGCGCAGACTGGAAGGACGCCGACAGCACGGAGGCCGCCGCGTGGAACCGGACAGCCCCGCCGCGGGCCGGGCGGACGCCCTGATGCCCGACCCCTGGGCGCTCCGCTACCAGGGCTTCGACCCCGCGCAGGAGGGACTGCGGGAGGCCCTGTGCGCGGTCGGCAACGGCTACGTCGTCAGCCGCGGCGCCGCACCCGAGTCGGTCGCCGACGGCGTCCACTACCCGGGCACCTACCTCGCCGGCTGCTACGACCGCGCCTCCTCGACGGTCGCGGGCCGCACGGTCACCAACGAGGACCTGATCAACACCCCGAACTGGCTGTCACTGACCTTCCGCCCGCCCGGCGGCGAGTGGTTCACCGGCCCGCCGGCCGAGCAGAGCCTGGAGCTGGACCTGCGATGCGGGCTGCTGACCCGTCGCGCCCTGGTCGTCGACGCCGAGGGGCGGCGGACCCGGCTGGTGCAGCGCCGCCTCGCCAGCCAGGCACAACGGCATCTGCTCGCCCTGGAGACCACGCTGACCGCGGAGAACTGGTCCGGCCTGCTGGAGATCCGTTCCGCCCTGGACGGCACCGTGGCCAACACCGGGGTCGCCCGCTACCGCGGCCTGACCGCCCGCCACCTGGTACCGGCCGGCCAGGGCCTGGACGGGGACGGGCCGCTCTGGCTGGAGGTCGCAGCCGCCGGTTCGCCGCTGCACATCGCACTCGCGGCGCGGAGCCGCCTGCACCGGGCGGGCGAAGCCGTCGGCTGCGGCCGTCGCGGCGAGTTCCGGGAGGGCTGGGCGGCCCAGACCCTGACCGCGGACATCCGGGCCGGCCACCCGCTGACCGTGGAGAAGACGGTCGCCGTCCACACCTCACGCGACCCGGCGATCGAGGCTCCCCTGCACGCCTCGCGCCTCCTGGTCGCGCGGGCCCCGGGATTCGAGGGGATCCTGGCCGACCACTCCCTCCGCTGGGGCGAACTGTGGCGCCGATGCCGGATCGAGGCGGACTTCGAGGGCGCCGGCCCGCTGCACCTGAACCTGTTCCACCTGCTCCAGACGTACTCCGAGCACTCCGCCGACCTCGATGTCGGCATCCCGGCCCGGGGGCTCCACGGCGAGGCCTACCGGGGTCACGTCTTCTGGGACGAGCTGTTCGTCCTCCAACTGCTCAACCTGCGGTTCCCCGAGCTGGCGCGAGCCGTCCTGCGCTACCGCCACCGCCGCCTGGAGGCGGCCCGCCAGGCCGCCCGCGAGGCCGGGCTTCGCGGCGCGATGTACCCGTGGCAGAGCGCGAGCGACGGCCGCGAGGAGTCCCAGCGGCTCCACCTCAACCCGCTCTCCGGCCGCTGGCTGCCCGACCACAGCCACCTCCAGCGACACGTCGGCTCGGCCGTCGCCTACAACATCTGGCAGTACTACCAGGCCACCGGCGACCTGGACTTCCTGGCCGAAGCCGGCGCCGAAACGCTCCTGGAGATCGCCCGGTTCTGGTCCTCGGCCGCCACCTACGACCCCCGGCGGGACCGCTACTCGATCCGCGGGGTAGTGGGCCCGGACGAGTACCACGACGCCTACCCGTGGGCGGACGACCCAGGCCTGGACGACAACGCGTACACCAACGTGCTGGCCTCCTGGGTGCTCGCCCGCGCCCTCGACACCGTCCGCGTCCTGCCCGGCTACCGGCGCGACGAGCTGCTCGAACGACTGGCCCTCGACGACACCGAACTCGGCCGCTGGCGCGAGGTCGGGCGGCGGCTGCACGTCCCCTTCCACGACGGTGTGCCGAGCCAGTTCGACGGCTACGAGCGACTCGCCGAACTGGACTGGGCCGCCTACCGGTACCGCTATCCCGACCTGCGCCGGCTCGACCGGATCCTGGAGGCCGAGGGCGACACCGCCAACCGCTACCGGGTGTCCAAACAGGCGGACGTCCTCATGCTCTGGTACCTGTTCTCCGCCCACGAGGTCCGCGACCTGCTACGCCGGCTCGGCTACCCCGCCGGTCACGAACTGCTGCGCCGCACCACCGCCTACTACCTGCGCCGCACGGTGCACGGCTCCACGCTCAGCTCCGTGGTCCACGCGTGGGTCCTCACCCGCTCCGACCGCCGCGCCTCCTGGCGGCACTTCCGCGACGTCCTGGTCGCCGACCTCCGGGACGCCCAGGGCGGCACCACGGCCGAGGGCGTCCACCTCGGTGCCATGGCCGGCGCGGTCGACCTGCTGCAACGCTGCTACACCGGCCTGGAGATCCGCGAGGACGCACTCTGGCTGGACCCGCACATGCCGTCCGCCCTCGGCCGGATCGAGCTGGAGCTGCGCTACCGCGGCCACTGGGGCGTGGTGATCGCCACCGACCGCCGGGCGGTCACGGTGAGCCTGCGGGCGGGCTGCCAGGCGCCCGTCCAGATCCGGTTCCGGGGCGCCCCGACGCTCGTCCGGCCCGGCGAGAGCCGTGCCTTCCCGCTCTGAGGCCGTCGGCGATCCGCTGTCAACACCGCCCGGACGTCTTCCGCCGGGGCCGGAACGACCGGTGCCCCGTTCGGTCCGACCCGACCGTTGGGCCGATCGGCCCTCCCGCCGAGCCCCCCGTTCCTCCTGGCGTGGGAACGGAACCGGCCATAGCGTGGAAACAGGACCGGTCATCGCGGGCCGGCCGTCGGGTGGAGGAGCCATGACATCCGCCAGCAGGAACCGTCCGATCGTCCTCGGTGTGGACGCCGTCGCCCCGGGGGCGACAGCGCTGGCCTGGGCCGCCGACGAGGCCGACCGCCGCAGGCTGCAGCTGCGGATGGTCCACGCCGTTGTGCCACTCCCCCACGACGTACGTGCCTTCGCCGGGGGCGCCTACCACAAGGAGCTGCGCGAGCGCGGCGACCAGGCCCTGGACGAAGCCACCGCCCTCGCCCTCCAGCGGCACCCCGGCCTGTCGGTGGCGACGGCCGTCAGCGAGGACGTCCCCGCCCCGATGCTCTGCCGGGAGTCCGCCCACGCCGAATTGGTCGTCCTGGGCTCGCGCCGGCTGAACCGCCTGGAGGAGATGCTGAGCAGCTCCTCGGTGACCGTGCCGGTGAGCGCCCAGGCCCACTGCCCGGTGGCCGTCGTCCACGAACCGGAGCATGCCACCCAGGACCCGCCGTACCTCGTGGTCGGCGTGGACGGCAGCCCGTCCTCCGCCGCGGCCGTCGACTTCGCCTTCGACCTCGCCGAACGGCGCGGGGCCGCGCTGCGCGCCGTCTGGGTCTGGCAGTCGCACCTGATCGGCCGTCTCGACGAGGAGGAGGCCGTCCGGACCCTGCGGCGGCTGCTGGACGAGACCACGGCCGGACGCCGGGCCCTCCACCCCGACATGGCGCCCACGCACGAGGTGGTGCACGGCCACCCCGTCGAGGAGCTGGCCAAGGCCTCCGCGCACGCCCTCGGCGTCGTGGTGGGACGCCGCGGGCGCGGCGGGTTCACCGGTATGCGGCTCGGGTCCGTCCCGCATGGCTTGCTGCACCGCGCCCACTGCCCGGTCTTCACCGTCCCCGCTCCGCCCGAGGGCGGGCACTGAGCGGCGGGCACTGAGCACGGCCGTCAGGGTCGGGGCCGCCCGCCGTCGGGGCCGCTCCCCTCGCTGGCTCACGGCCCGCGGTCACACGATGGAGGGACCGGACAACACTCCGCCCCCATCTGGCGGGCGGTGAACACCGACCGGACCGGCCCCGCGGGCCGCCCCTGAAGGAACGGACCTGGACATGGACGAGCGCACCGCACCCCCGGCAACGCGGACCAAACGGTGGACCCTTCGGCTGGACCTCTTTGAGGAGGGGGACACCACCAAGGTGCACGCTGTGCTCGACACCGGTGACAACACACTGGAGAGTCGGACCACGGCGCACCGCAACCCGCACGACGGCCCCGTGCCGGAGATCGGCGACGAGTACGCCGCCGGGCGTGCCCTGGTGGACCTCGGGCACCAACTTCTCCGCGCCGGACGGACGGACGCGGCCGCCAACGACACTCGGCCGGATTCCTGACTCGCGGACCCGGCCCCGATCGTCACGGGCCCGCCGGGGCACGCCCAGGCGAAGACATCGGCTTCGGCAATCCATCGGAGGACATCGTGAACGGACCTGTCGTGGCGGGCTTCGACGGGTCGCCCGAGAGCGTCTCCGCCACCGAGTGGGCGGCCCGCGAGGCGCTGCACCGCCGCCTGCCCCTGGAACTCGTGCAGGCGTGGCCGTGGCCCAGGACCGACGTGCTGGGCACCGCCGACGCCGTCACCTGGAGCAGGCAGCAGCTGGCCTTCCGGGAGGCCGACCTGCGGGCCCGGTTCCGGGGAGCCGAGGTGACCTCCGCCCACGTGCCGGAGGACCCCGCCACGGCGCTGGAGGCCGCGGGCCGGGACGCCACGATGCTGGTCCTCGGGTCGCGCGGGCTCAGCACGCTGCGCGGCTTCCTGGTCGGGTCCGTGAGTCAGGAAGTCCTCCGGCGGGCGGCATGCCCGGTGGTACTCGTCCGGGCCGACGACTCCCCGGACCGCGCAGCCGAGCGCGATGTCGTCCTCGGCCTGGACCTCCGGCACGCGTGCGACGCCGTGATCGCGTTCGCCTTCGAGGCCGCCGCCCTGCACGCGGCACCACTGCGCGCCGTCCACGCCTGGGACCCGCCGAACGGCAGCGCGTACATGGCGTTCGCGGCGATCGGCAGCACGGCCGAGGATCTCGCGCTGGCCGAGCGGAAGGAGCTCACGGACGCACTGCAGCCCTGGCGGGACCGCTACCCACAAGTGCCGGCGACACCGGACCTGGTCCGTGGGAGTGCCGCCGGGGTCATCGTCGGGCAAGCGGCCCGGGCCGGGCTCGTGGTGGTCGGCCGTCGCACTCACCGCGCGCCGATCGGCACGCACATCGGGCCGGTGGCCCACGCCGCCATCCACCACGTCCACTGCCCGGTCGCGGTCGTCTCCTACAGCTGACGCACCGACCACGGCTGACGCACCGGCCTTCCGGCACCGGGGGCCCTCGGCGGCACGGTCAGGGCCGAACGGCCCACGCCCGGTACGCGAGCGGCCCGGCACGCTGGAAGGCAGAGGTGAGAACCATGCACACAGTGATCGTGTACGAGAGCATGTACGGCAACACCCGCGAGATCGCCGAGGCGATCGCCGAGGGCGTCCACGACGCCGACCCGGACGCCGCGGTCGACTGCATCCCCGTGGCGGAGGCCGGCGCCGACGTGACGCGGACCGCCGATCTCCTGGTGGTCGGTGGACCGACCCACATGCACGGCATGTCCTCAGGTCTCAGCCGCCGGCTGGCCGCCACCGCCGAGGCGAGGAAGGAGGGACACGAGGACGCCGCGAGGGAGGCCGCCGCGACCGCGGGGGGCCAAAGCCTGCGCTCCTGGTTCCACGACCTCCCGAAGACCGAACCCGGCACCCACGCGGCGGCCTTCGACACCCGCGCCGACATGCGGATGAGCGGCAGCGCGGCCCAAGGCATCGCACAGCGGCTCTCCCGCCACCACTACGACGTGGTGGCCGAGCCCGAGGGCTTCATCGTCGACGAGGCCGACGGCCCCCTGCGTGCCGGCGAACGGGACCGGGCCAGGGCATGGGGCGCGGCGCTGGTCTGAGGCACCGGCCGACGCACTGTCCGGCCGGGAGGAGGTACCGGCCGAGCAGGGCTGGACAGGAGGTCAGGCCGTACGCCGCGAACACCGGACCGTCCTGTCGAACGGCTGCTCCTCCCGGCGGGCCCCCGCGGACGAGTTCACCTTCCAGGTGCTGTGACCCCGGCGGCCGAGAACGCCCCCGCCATGGCGGGCGGGGGCGCCGTCAGTCTCCGGTGACACCCCGGAAGCACAGTTGCGCAGGGCGCCCGCCGACCCCGTGGGCCGCCCGTTCAGCAGCCCGAAGCGCGGCCGGACGGCGGGGCCACCGGCCCCGGCGGCCGAACCGCGTCGTCCTCGGAGCACACCGGCGCGGTGGGTCAGGAGAGCAGGCCGTCGTAGTCCGGCAGCTTGAAGGTGCGCTCGGCGTGGCCGCCACCGAGGTCGGTCCAGTTGTTGCCGACGCTGGCGATGATCGTGTAGCCCTCGTTCTCGATCTCGATCCGCTCATCCGTCTTGAACTGCTGGACCGGCTCGAAGAGATCGCACAGGTCCCGCCCGTGCAGCTCGTCCACGGTGTAGCCCGCCTTCTCCAGGCTGTACCGGGTGACCGGCTCGATGAAGTCCACGCGCGCGGTGACGAAGATGATCGCGACCCCGCGCGCGTGGGCGTACTGCGCCAGCTCCACGACCGGCGAGATGCCCGGCATCGCGAACGGGTGGAAGTGCGTCGCCAGGGTGGTGTTGTCGATGTCGAAGACGATCGCGGGCCTCTCGTCCGTGGGCTCGGCCGTGCGCCGCTCGACGTAGGCGCGGGCGGGCGCGATCGCGGCGGTGACGTCGGCCAGCCACTGCCGCTCGGTCACCGTGCTGCCGCTGCTCGCCGCGGGGGCGGCGGCGACCGCCGGCGCGGCGGGGGCCGCGGCGACCGCGGGGGTGGTGGCGAGGCCGGCGGTGATCGCGGCCGTCAGGGTCGCGGTGGCAACGAGCTTTGCCTTGATGCTCATATCTGGTACTCGGCTTTCGACTTGACGGATTGTCGGTCAGGTGGTGATCGGCGGGGCACTCCGGCCGTGCCCCGGCCCTGCACCTGGGCCCGCAGGTACGGCTTGACGGTCGCCTTCACACCCAGCCGTCGACAGGCCGAAGAGATGTCAAGGGCATGCCAGACAGGCCCCGGCAAAGGTCCTCCACGGGAGGAACCCGGACGGCCACGCGTACACCGAGGGGGTCACGGGGATGTGGCCGAAGTCCGCCGTCGGCCCGGGCCGCGAAGGCGGGTTGCCTTCGAGGTCCTTGCCTGGCGCCACAGGGGAGACGCCAGGCGCCATCCATGGACACCCCTAAAACTAGAACCCGTAGTTTTTCCTGGGCGAGAACGTACACTAGTCCACGGCGAGAGCCCATACCCGGGGGTGACCACCAGCGGACGAGAGGACCAACAGATGGGCAGGCCGTCACGGCCACTGCTGACCCGGGACGGAATCATGCAGGCCGCTCTCGCACTGGTCGACGAGGAGGGCGCCGCCGCGCTCTCGACCACCCGCATCGCGGCCCGGCTGGGCGTCAAGGGGCCCTCGCTCTACAACTACGTCTCCAGCCGCGACGAGATCATCGCCGGAATCAGCGACCTCATCGTCGCCGAGATGGAGCTCGACCCGACCGTCCAGCCGTGGACCGCCGCCCTGGACGCCTGGGCCCGCTCGTACCGCGCCGCCCTCGCCCGCCACCCGAACATGGTGCCGCTGCTCGCCTCCCGGCCGACCCGGTCCGTCGCGGCCCTGCAGGCCTACGCCTGTGCGTTCGCCCTGCTGCGGGAGGCCGGCTGGCCCGAGGAGCACGTGCTCTCGGTCGTCCAGTCCGTCGAGTACCTCCTGATCGGCTCCGCGCTCCACCTCGACCGCCCGCACGACGCGGCCTGGACGGACGAGGCGCTCCCGCCCGGGCTCGAACCGCTGCGGAACGCCCCGCCCGACTTCCGCGAGCGGGCCTTCGAGACCGGCCTCGCCGCGCTGATCCGCAGCTTCCAGGAGTCCCTGAACGACCTTCAGGGCCGGCACGACGGCTGACGTGGCACCCGGTCCGACCCGGCTCCGGCCGGCTTCGTCGGACTGGCCGCCGTAGGGACCGGCGCCGCGCCGGCCGGGAGTGGAGGCCGACGGGGCATCCGCTCCGGCGTGATCCGGGGCCCGTGGGTCTTCCGGATGCCCGGTCACCCCGATATTGCGGGCGGGCACCCGCCCGCGTGCCGCAGACTCGGACCGAGCACTTCTCGGACCGAAGGATGGTTTTCATGGTTGACCGGCCCTTGACACTGATGGCGGTACACGCCCACCCCGACGACGAGGCCACCGGGACGGGGGGTGTCCTCGCGCGGTACGCGGCGGAGGGGATCCGCACGGTCCTGGTCACGTGTACCGACGGCGGGTGCGGTGACGGAGCGGGGGGCGTCAAGCCGGGCGAGCCCGGGCACGATCCGGCGGCCGTCGCCGCGATGCGCCGTCAGGAACTGGAGGCGGCCTGCGAGGTCCTGAAGGTCGGTCATCTGGAGATGTTGGGGTACGCCGACTCCGGGATGATGGGCTGGCCGGCCAACGACGCCCCCGGGTCCTTCTGGCGGACGCCCGTCGAGGAGGGCGCTGCCCGCCTCGCCGAACTCCTGCGGCGCTACCGGCCCGATGTGGTCGTGACCTACGACGAGAACGGGTTCTACGGCCACCCCGACCACATCCAGGCGAACCGCGTCACGATGGCGGCGCTGGCGATGACCGGGATGACGCCGAAGGTGTACTGGACGACGGCGCCGCGCTCGATGATGCAGCGCTTCGGGGAGGTCATGCGCGAGTTCGGCGCGGAGTGGGAGGAGCCGGATCCGGCCGAGGCCGCCGCGATGGCCGAGATCGGACTCCCCGACGAGGAGATCACCACCTGGGTGGACACCACCGAGTTCGGCGGCCAGAAGTTCGACGCGCTGGCCGCACACGCCAGCCAGGGCGAGAACATCTTCTTCCTGAAGATGGGCAAGGAGAGGTTCACCGAGCTGATGGGCGTGGAGACCTTCGTACGGATCCAGGACACCACCGGCGCGGCCGTGCCCGAGAACGACCTCTTCGCCGGACTGCACTGATCTCCCGGCACAGCCCGGGCCGTCGGCGTGGCCCGGGCCGCGACGATCGAGGGCTGCCCGCCGGCGGCGCGTGGTGCGCCGCCGGCGGGGAACCCCCGGCCTGGTCAGGCGATGCGGCGGGCGCCGGTCGCGGGAACGGCGGTGAAGGTACGGGGGGCGGTGTGGCCGGCCTGCCGGAAGGCCTCCTCGACCGCGACGGTGACGGCGGGCACGGCGCCGGCGTCGACCAGGGCGATCACCGAACCGCCGAAACCGCCGCCGGTCATCCGGGCGCCCAGCGCACCGGAGCCGACCGCCGCCTCGACGGCCAGGTCGGTCTCCGGACAGGAGACGCCGTAGTCGTCGCGCAGCGAGGCGTGCCCGGCGGTCAGGAGCGGACCCAGTCCGCGCAGGTCACCCGCGTCGAGGAGGGCCACCGCCCGCTCCACCCGCGCGTTCTCGCTCACCACATGCCTCACCAGCGGGCGGAGTTCGTGCGGCAGCCGGCCCAGCGCCGCCGGCAGTCCGTCCGGGCCGAGGTCGCGCAGGGCGGGCAGGCCGAGGAGGGCGGAGGCCCGTTCGCAGCCGGCCCGCAGCTTCGCGTACTCGCCGTCGGCGAGGTCGTGCTTGACCCGGGTGTCGACGACGAGCAGCCGCAGGCCGGCCGCGACGAGGTCGAGTGGGACGTGGCGGGCGGACAGGTCGCGGGTGTCGAGGAAGAGCGCCCCGCCCTCGCGGCAGCACATCGACGCCATCTGGTCCATGATCCCGCAGGGGACGCCGACGAACGCGTTCTCGGCCCGCTGCGCGATCCGGGCCAGCTCGGGGCCGTCCAGACCGAGATCGTGCAGGTCGTTGCAGGCGGCGGCCATCACGCATTCGATCGCCGCCGAGGAGGAGAGGCCGGCGCCGGTCGGCACGTCGCTGTCGATGCGCACGTCGGCGCCGCCGACCGGGTGTCCGGCCTCGCGCAGTGCCCACACCACGGCGGCCGGGTAACGGGCCCAGCCGTCCACGCCGCCCGGGGCCAGCTCGGTGACGGCCAGCTCCACGGCGGCTCCACCGCCCTGCTCGCTGTACAGCCGCAACACCCCGTCGGTGCGCAGCCGCACCGTGGCACGCGCGGTGTGCGGCAGGGCGATCGGCAGGACGAACCCGTCGTTGTAGTCGGTGTGCTCGCCGATGAGGTTGACGCGGCCGGGCGCTGCCCACGTCCCTGCGAGGGCGTTCGGGGCAGCGGCGCCGCGGGCGGCGTGGGTCCGGGTCATCGGGTGGGCTCCCCCGTGGCGGTGGTACTCATGATGCGACCTCTCGAAGGCGCTGTGCGGCCGCCTCCGGCGACACATCGTTGACGAACGCGTCCATGCCCGACTCCACGCCGGCGAGGTACTTCAGTTTGCCTGCCGTGCGGCGGATCGTGAACAGCTCCAGGTGCAGGGCCAGTTCGTGGCCGTCCACGGCCGGCGCCTGGTGCCAGGCCGCGATGTACGGCGTCGGCCGGGCCTGCTCCGACTGCCCCTCCTCGATGAACAGCCGGTCGAAGCGGCGCAGCAGTTCCAGGTACAGGCCGGGGAACTCGGCGCGTTCGGCCTCGTCGAGGTGGGTGAGGTCGGCGACCCTGCGGTTCGGGTAGAGGTGCACCTCGTAAGGCCAGCGGGCGGCGAACGGAACGAACGCGGTCCAGTGCTCGCCGGTCAGCACCACTCGCACCGGGTCTGCGCGTTCGGCTGCCAGCACGTCCTCGAAGAGGTTGCGGCCGGTGGCGGCGCGGTGCCGGCCGGCCTGCTCGATCATGCTGACGGTGCGCGGCGGGTGGAACGGGAAGGCGTAGATCTGCCCGTGCGGGTGGGCGAGGGTGACGCCGATCTCGGCGCCGCGGTTCTCGAAGATGTACACCTGCCTGACGTCGGGCAGCGCGGAGAGTTCGGCGGTCCGGTCCGTCCACGCGTCGAGGACGAGGCGGGCCCGGGACTCGGTCAGGTCGGCGAACGACGAGCCGTGGTCGGCGGTGAAGCAGACGACCTCGCAGCGTCCGGTGCCGGGTGCGGCCTCGGCCACCGGGTGGCCGGGGAGCTCGGGGTCGGCGTCGCCGGCCAGGGACGGGAACCGGTTCTCGAAGACGACGACCTGGTAGTCGGAGGCCGGGATCTCGCTGAGCCTGCCTTCGCGGGACGGGCAGAGCGGGCACTCGTCCGCCGGCGGGTGGTAGGTGCGGGCCTGCCGGTGCGCGGCCACGGTCACCCAGCTGCCGGTGGTCGGGTCGCGGCGGATCTCGGACAGGCTCACCGAGGCCTCCAGCGGGCGCAGGTCGCCGTGGCCCTCCCGTGGAACGGCCTCGTCCGGGTCGAAGTAGAGGAGCTCGCGGCCGTCCGCGAGCTTCTCCGACGTTTTGATCATGGCTTCCTTCCGTACAGGGCCCCGTGTCGGCTCCCCGGACCGAGCAATCGCGCTCATAGTCAAACGATATAGAACAAAAGTCAACACACCAGCCTTCGAGCGAGCCGCCGACCGCAGGCGGGGCGCGGGCAGTGAGGCCGGAGCGGACGGCCCCACCCGTTCTCCACAGCTGGTGCCGAGGCGGCGGACACGGGCTTCGTCACCGACCGGCCGAATACGGGCCACGCCGCGCCGACGGGTGTCCCACACCCGGGATCCGCGAGGTCACAAGCTGATCTCGTCCCCGACTTCCTCTTGACACTACCGCGCAACAGAGATGTCATATGTGCCATCCCGTTTGAAAGTGTTGATTCTTGAGGGTTGGTGGCTGGTACCTCGCAGGTCGAAGCGAGTGCGGCCCATCAGCTCCCACTTCCGCCCGGGGCCCGAACGGGCAGTACCCCCCGACCCTTTGTGGGCGCCGGAGTCGGCGCCTGCGCGAAGGAGCTCCCGCATGTTCCGTCCCACCAGCCGTGTTGTCGCCGCGACCGGTCTGCTGCTCGCTCTGGGCCTGACCACCGCCTGTTCGACGGGGCAGGAGTCCGTCGCCGGAGGCGATGCCCCGGTCGCGCCGGTGAGCGGGAAGATCTCGATCACCTACCTGCAGAAGCAGGGCGACCAGGAGTACTTCGTCGGGGAGGCGGCCGGCGCCAAGGCGAAGGCCGCGGAGCTCGGCGTCGACCTGAAGGTGGTGAACCTGGGCAGCGACGCCAACAAGACCATCAGCGAGGTGCAGTCCGCGATCGCGCAGAAGACCAACGGCGTCATCATCGTCGTCCCGGACCCGGCCGTGGGCCCGCAGGTCGTGCAGACCGCCAAGGACGCCAAGGTCGCCCTGCTCACCTCGGACGACCAGATCTGCGCCACCGGCCCGGACCCCGCCGCCTGTGCCAAGGACGACCTGGTCGCCCGGATCGGCTTCTCCGGCCAGCAGATGGGCACCGAGGTCGGCAAGCGCGCCGCCCAGGAGTACAAGAAGGCCGGCTGGAACCCGGCCGACACCCGGATCATCTCCGCCTGGAAGCAGGACGTCACCGTCTGCGGCGACCGCGTCAAGGCCGCCAAGGAGGCGTTCAGCGCCGACGCCGCCCAGGTGCAGAACATCGACGTCGCCACCGACAACACCCCCACCGGTGCGCAGGACAAGATCGCCGCGACGATCACCGCCAACGCCGGCGTCAAGCACTGGGTCGTCTGGGGCTGCAACGACGAGAACGTCCAGGGCGGCGTCACCGCCCTGCAGAATGCCGGCATCAGCCCCGACAACGTCATCGGCGTCGGCCTCGGCGCCTACCTCGCCTGCAAGAACTGGAGCGGCAACAAGCCCACCGGCATGAAGGCCGCCCTGTTCATCAACGGCAAGGACGTCGGCGCCCTCGCCGTCCAGACCATGTACGACAAGCTCAAGAACAGCAAGGACTTCCCCAAGGAAGCCTTCGCCCCCACCACCATGGTCGACGCGGCCACCTGGCAGAGCGCCGGCGTCACCTGCAGCTGACCCCCGATCGGGCCGGACCCCCACGGCCGGCCTCGGTGCCCCGGGCCCGGCCCGGAAACTGCCCCGCCGGGCCGGGGGCACCCCCTCCCGCCGCCTCGGCACCGCCCGAGGGGCGGACGGACCGAACCCCACCGGACCTCCCGCTCCTCCCCGGGTGCGCAAGCGACCGTGACGCACCGGCCACGAGCCCTTCCCGACCCTCCGTACGCCGTCTCGAGGAACCCCATGAGCCCAGCCCACGACGCGAACCCGGATCCCCGCCCGCCCAGCGCCCAGCCCGCCGCCGGCAGCGCCGGCGTCCACCAGGTCACCAAGCGGTTCGGCACGGTCCAGGCCCTCGGCGGCGTCACCCTCGACTTCCCGGCCGGCCAGGTCACCGCCCTGATGGGCGAGAACGGCGCCGGCAAGTCCACCCTGCTCAAGATCCTCACCGGCGACCACCAGCCCACCGAAGGCCACGTCGTCCTCGACGGCAGGCGCGTGGACCTCGCCTCCCCCGCCCAGGCACGGACCGCCGGGATCCGGATCATCCCGCAGGAACCGGAGATCATCCCGCACGTCTCCGTCGCCGAGAACGTCTACGCCGGCTCCCTGCCCCGCGCCGCCGGCCGACGCCTGGACCGTGCCGAACTGCGCCGCCGCATCACCGCCGACCTCAAGCGCCTCGGCTTCGACAAGGTCCTCGACCCCGACCTCCTCGGCTCCCAGCTCACCCCCGCCCAGCGCCAGCTCGTCGAGATCCTGCGAGCCCTCACCGGCGAGGCCAAGGTCATCGCCTTCGACGAACCCACCTCCTCGCTGTCCGAACACGAGGTCGACGCACTCTTCACCCTGATCCGCCGCCTGCGCGACGACGGTGTCGCCGTCGTCTACGTCTCCCACCGCATGCAGGAGATCTTCCAACTCGCCGACCGCATCGCCGTCCTGCGCGACGGCACCCTCGCCGGCGTCCAGGACGCCGCCACCACCACCGAAGGCGACCTCGTCCGCCTCATGGTCGGCCGCGACCTCTCCTCCCTGTTCTCCCGCACCCGCGTGGCCACCGACCGCCTCGTCCTCGACGTCCGGGGCGTCACCACCGACGCCGTACGCGACATCGACCTGCAGATCCACGCCGGCGAGGTCGTCGGCCTCGCCGGTCTGATCGGCGCCGGACGCTCCGAACTCGCCCTCGCCCTCGCCGGCGACCTGCCCATCCACTCCGGCACCGTCACCCTCGACGGCCGGCGCCTGCCCTCCGGCAAACCCGGTGCCGTCATCCGCGCCGGACTCGGCCTCGCCCCCGAGGAACGCAAGGCCCAGGCACTCTTCCTGCAGCGCTCCATCCGCGACAACACGTCCACGGTGGTGCTCGAACGCCTGCGCCGCTTCCGCTTCGTCAAACGCGGGGCCGAGCGCGAACTCGCCCAGCAGTACACCGACCGCCTGCGGGTGCGCACCCCCTCCATCGAACACGAGGTCCGCAAACTCTCCGGCGGCAACCAGCAGAAGGTCGTCCTCGCCCGCTGGCTCGCCCGCAAGCCCAAGGTCCTCATCCTGGACGAGCCCACCCGCGGCATCGACATCGGTGCCAAGGCCGAGATCTACCAGATCATCGCCGACCTCGCCGCCGAAGGCGTCGCCGTCCTGGTCATCTCCTCCGAACTCCCCGAAGTCCTCGGCCTCGCCGACCGCATCGTCGTCATGCAGAACGGCCACATCACGGGCGAACTCAGCAGCGCCCAGGCCACCGAGGAGGCCATCCTCAACCTCGCCATGGCCGACGACCTCGCCGGTACGACCAACCCCGCCCCCGCCTCCGGAGCCTCCGCATGAGCACCACGACCCGCACCACGCCATCCGCCAAGAACGGCGGCCACTCCCCACGTCGGTCCGCGGGCTCGCCGAGGGTCCTCGCCTCGGTCGGCGGGCAGAACCTCAGCCTGATCGGCGCACTGGTCGTCGTGCTCGCCCTCTTCGGCGTGCTGAACGACAACTACCTCAGCCTCAACAACATGCAGGTCATCGCCGAAGCCGCCACCATCACCGGCCTGCTCGCCGTCGTCCAGACCGTCGTCATCATCTGCGGCGGCCTCGACATCTCCGTCGGCTCCCAGGCCGGCGTCGCCTCCGTCGTCTCCGCCATGGCCTTCACCTCCGCGGGCGCCAACGCCCTGGCGGGCATGGCCGCCGCCGTCGGCACCGGCCTACTGATCGGCGTCCTCAACGGCGTCATCATCGTCTACGGCCGCGTCAACCCCACCATCGCCACCCTCGCCGGCCTCGCCGCCTACAAGGGCCTCGCCCAGCTCATCTCCAACGGCCGCGCCCAGGGCTACGTCCTCAACAACGACATCTTCATCTTCCTCGGCCGTGGCAAGATCGCCGGACTCCCCGTCATGGTCTGGATCCTGATCCTGGTCGCCCTCGCCGTCCACCTCCTCCTCAGGTACACCGACATCGGCCGCAACATCTACGCCATCGGCGGCAACGACACCGCCGCCCGCCTCGCCGGCATCAACATCAACAAGTACCTGGTCGCCGTCTACGCCCTCATCGGCACCGTCGCCGCCATCGCCGGCATCCTCCTCACCGCCCGCACCGGAAGCGGCCAGCCCGTCTCCGGCAGCGAAGGTCTCGAACTCAAGGCCATCACCGCCGCCGCCCTCGGCGGCTGCGCCCTCAAGGGCGGAAAGGGCGGCATCGGTGGCACCCTGCTCGCCGTCGCCCTCCTCGGCTGCCTCGAGAACGGCCTCACCGTCCAGGGCATCAACTCCTTCTGGCAGAACGTCGCCCAGGGTGCCCTCCTCGTCGTCGCCGTCGTCATCCAGCAGCGCCGCAACGGCGAACGCGCCATCGGCCTCCCTGCCTGACACACCGGGACCGCTCCCTGACTTCCGCCGGGGCCGTACCGGCCCGGCCGTTCCGGGGACGGAACGGCCGGGCCGGTACGCCCGGCGGAACGGCGAGGGCCGCCGAGGGTCGGCCTGATCGCCGCCGGCCGCAGGTGGCACCCGTCCGGGACGGGTGCCACCTGCGGTCCCGGTACCGGGGACCCGGAGGAAGCTCGCGGGAGGCTGACAGCACCGTGGGCGGGCTCTCCGGTCCGCTCTCGGCGCACCCGCTGTCCGAAAGTCCCACTTCGCCCTATCCGATCCGCCCGAGGGAGCCGACGACAGGTATGGGGATGTCCGACCAGGGACTGCTCGTCCACCAGCGCCGCGCCCTCATCCTGGAGGCGGTCCGGCGCGACGGCGCCGTGCGCGTCTCCGATCTCGTCGTCGTGTTCGGGGTGTCGGACATGACGGTCCGCCGCGATCTCGACGCCCTGGCCCGGTCCGGCGCGGTGGAGAAGGTCCACGGCGGCGCGGTCGCCGTCGGCACCAGCGAAGAGCTCGGATTCGAGGTGAAGTCGACCCTGGAATCCGCGGCCAAGGCCGCCATCGCCGAGGCGACCGCGGCCCTGGTCAACCCCGGCACGGTGGTGGCCATCAGTGGCGGAACCACCACGCATGCCGTGGCCGCGCAACTGCTGAACGTGCCGGACCTCACCATCCTCACCAACTCCCTTCCGGTCGAGCGCCTCGTCCGCGGCGCGGCGGACGCCGCCCACCGGGCGCCCGTCGTGCTCCTGACGGGCGGCAGTGCGACCCGCTCCGAGGCGCTCGTCGGCCCGATCGCCGATCACGCCATCGCCTCCCTCCATGTGGACCTGCTGATCCTGGGCACCCACGGAGTCACCGAGAGCGAGGGTCTGACCAGCCCCAACCTCGCGGAAGCACAGACCAACCGGGTGTTCATCTCCCGCGCCCGCCGCGTCGCAGTGGCCGCGGATCACACCAAGTGGGGCATCACCGGGCTCAGCACCTTCGCCGACCTGGACCAGATCGGCTGGTTCGTCACGGACGACAGGATGCCGCCGGACGCCCGGGCGGTCCTCGCGGACAGAGTCGGCGAGCTGGTCATCACGGGTGCTCCCGGGACTTCGCCGGACGCCGGCGGCCGGTAGGCGGGACCGGCCTGACACGTGCTCAGCCCGTACGACCGTCGCCGGGTGCCGGCAGTCCGAGGCGAACGGCTGAGATCCCGACGGCCTGAGCCCCCGGCCTCGCGACGGTGCACCTGCTCCGCCCGCCTGATGGGCCGTGCAGCAGGGACTCCGGCCCCTTCCGCATGCGGAGAACCGGCGATCCGCCGTCCTCCCGATCCGCCGGAGTCACCAAGGCACGCGTGGGTAGTTCGTGATCCCGTACGCTGCTTGATCTCCGGGTGTGGCTGGCATGAGGGGGCGTGGGGATGGCCGGTGGAGAACGCGAGCGCAGGGCTGGGATCGTCCGGTACTGGCGGGCGGTGGAGTTGTTCAGCCCGCAGAAGGTCGACCGGGTGGATCCGTCGAAGGACGTCTACCCGGTCCAGGACGGCCGGCCCCTGCCGTGGGAACCGGGCCACCGGCTCCGCCGGCGCTCGCCCGGCCGCGGACGGTCCTGGCAGCACACGGTGTACGCGGGCGTGTTCGAGCTGACCGCGCTGCGCGACACGCTGCTCGGCGTGTTCGGCACCGACGGGCCCACGGAGGACTTCGACGGCCGTTTGGGCGGCCAGAGCGCAGTGCTCTGCTTCTCGGTCAACGACCAGGGGCTGCTCCTCAAGGACAGCGTGACGATCTCGTCGTGCGCCTGGGCGGTGGGCCGGGCCCTGCGCCCGGGACCGGCGGACCCGGCCTGGCTCGACGACTTCGAGAAGGACTCCGAGCAGTGCGTGTCCACGCTCCTCGAGCTGGGCGACGGCCGGCTCCCGGTGGTGGAACGGCAGCGAGGAGCGGGCGGCGCGCCCTCCCGGCCCGGATCCGCCCTCGGTGCGATCGCGGGCGTGGCGGTCGACGTCGTGCTCGGCGTGGCCGTCGGCGGGATCGCCTCGGCCGTCGGCACCGTGGCGGGCGCGGCGCTGGGCTCGGTCACCCAGGCGGTCGCCGAGACGCTGACCGGATCGGCGGCGAAGGCGCTCGCTGACGGGGTCACCAGCCGGGTGAGCGATCACGTGACCGAGCGGGCGGAGGGAGTCCTCGACGGCGCCGTGCACTCCGCGGACGGCGCCGATTCCGACGGCGGTCCGCGGTCCGGGGACGACGCGGACGCGCCGGAAGACCCTCTGGGTCCGGACCCGGCGGGCGATCTCCCCGTCCCATTGGGCCTGAAGCCGCTGGAGGTGAGGGACCTGGCGGCCGTCACCCGCTGGGTCGCCGAAAGGCTCGGGATCGCGGAGGCGCTGCGGCCGGACGCCGTGCGGGTGAAGAGCTACACCGTCCGGGAGTCGCAGAGCGCGGAGAGCGACCAGGCCGACTTCCTCAACAGTTTCATCGCCGCGGACCTCGAGCAGGTGACTGCGGCGCTCGCGGAGGGCACGTCGGGGCGGGCGCTGGAGGAGTACCTCCGACCCACCGCGACTCTGGACTCCGGCCGCCGGACCGACGTCCGGCAACGGCCGGAGACCCTGCTGGACGGTGTCCGTCCGACGGCCGCCCCGCTCGGCCGGTGGCCCGGCAGGAGTGACCAACCGCTCGTGCTCAGCCAGCAGTTCGCGGTGAACAGCGCCTTGGCGGAGCTCGGCGGCGCCGGGGGCGGCGGCCTCTACGCGGTCAACGGGCCGCCCGGCACCGGCAAGACCACCATGCTCCGGGACCTGATCGCCGCCCTGGTGGTGCAACGTGCGGAGCGGCTGGCGGCGTTGGCCACTCCCGCGGACGCGTTCGGCAAGGTCCACACCTGGAGCTCCGGCCAGTGGAACCGGAAGCTTCACGGGCTGCGCGAGGAGCTGACGGGCTACGAGATCGTCATCGCGTCCGCCAACAACGGTGCGGTCGAGAACGTGACGACCGAGATCCCGTCCGCGGCCGCGGTGGCCGGGGAGTGGCGCGAGGAGGCCGACTACCTCTCCGCGCAGGGCAGGCTCCTGCTCGGCGGCGCCGAGGCGTGGGGAGCGGTGGCGGCGCCTCTCGGCAATCGCGCCAACCGCTCCCAGTTCGTCAGCCGCCTCTGGTGGGGCCGGGAGATCCAGGAGACGGCCGACCCGCAACGGCCCGGCCGGCGCCGCCGACAAGCCGTGGCCACCGGTCACGGGCTGCGAGATCTCCTCGTCCGGCAGACGGAGTCGGACCGTGACGCCCGACCTGCCCCGGATCGGAACCCGCACAGCGACAGCCGCCCATCCGGTGCCCCGGGCGCGTCGGATGCGCCGGCCACCGCTCCGCTGGGAGATCCCTGGCCGCTGGCGGTACGCCGCTTCACCGAGGCGCGCCAGGCCGTCCAGGAGCTCGCCGCAGCCAGGGAGGCCGCGGCCGCCGCACGCGACAGCCGGCAGCTCCTGGCGCAACAGATACGGACCGCTGATGCCGCCGTTGCAGCGGCCCGGGCGGAGAAGGCCCCGGCCGAGCGCGCGCTGGCCGGCGCACACGCCGCGGTGCGGGCCGCGGCCGAAGGGCTGGCGGCCGCCCGGCAGACCGAGCACCAGGTGTCCGCGACGTCGGCCGAGGCTCAGCGCACCGTGGAACTGCGCCGGGGGGTGTGCCAGTCACGGCTGGACGACCTGCGCTCGTACGATGCGCGTCAGCGTCCGGGCCGGTTCCGCGCCCGGCTGTCCTCGGATGCGGAGGAACGCTGGCTGCGCGGGCGGGAACCCCTGGTGAGCGCCATGGCCCAGGCCGAAACGGCATGGGAGGCGTCGGAGACCGCACTCGCCCGGCTCGGTGAGCTCCTCGCCACCGCACGGGCCGCCGGCATGGAGGCCGCTGCCGCCGAGGCTGCGGCACAGCGCTCGTACGCGGGCCGGCTGGACGGCCTGCGCCGCGCGGAGCTGACCGTCACCGCCGCCGAGCGGGCAGCGGCGACGGTTCGGACCACCGCCGACATCGCCGCCCACCGAGTCTCCGAGGCGACGCGACGGTGGCGCGCACACGTGCCGGCCGAGGACTGGGCCGCGCTCCCCGGAGACCCGCAGGCCGACCGTCGGCGGGAGACGTCCGCCCCCTGGATGGACGAGGAGTTCAGCGCCGCCCGCACCCGCGTCTTCCTCGCCGCGCTGGATCTGCACCGGGCCTTCCTCGCTGCGGAGGCGAAGCGCCTGCTCACCAGCCTGCAGGCGGTGATGGAGGTCGTGGGTGGGGACGCCCCGAAGGACCTGCCGCCGGAGCACGTCCGCGCAGCCTGGCAGCTGCTGTTCCTGGTCGTGCCGGTGGTGTCGACGACCTTCGCCTCGCTGGACCGCCTCTTCGCGGGCCTGGGCTCCGAGGCCCTGGGCTGGCTGTTCATCGACGAGGCGGGGCAGGCCGCCCCGCAGCAGGCGGTCGGCGCACTCTGGCGGGCCCGCCGCGCGGTCGTGGTCGGCGACCCGTTGCAGCTCGAACCCGTCGTGACGGTGCCCTGGACGGTGCAGCAGCGGCTCCGGACCCACTACGGGGTGGCGCAGGAGTGGGCGCCCGGCCGTACCTCGGTCCAGCGGGTCGCCGACCGCCTCGCCCGGTGCGGCACGTGGCTCCCGGCCGAACTCCCGGACGGCGGGACGGAGGTGTGGGTGGGGTCACCGCTTCGGGTGCACCGTCGCTGCGACGATCCGATGTTCGAGATCAGCAACCGCATCGCCTACGACGGGCTGATGGTGTTCGGCACGGGTGAGCGGGCGCCCTGCCCGCTCGCCGACCGCAGCGTCTGGCTGAACGTCGTCGGGGGCGAGTCCGACGGCAAGTGGGTGGCTCAGCAGGGCCTCGTGCTCGGCAGGGCGCTGGACCTCCTCGAGGAGCGGATGCGCGCGCAGATCGAGCAGGAAGAGTCCGAGGCCGCGCACCGGGAGGGCCGGCAGCCGGCCGACCTCCGCACCGCGTCGCCCGACGAGGTGCGCGAGCGCCTCGGCAAGTCCGTGTTCGTGGTGAGCCCCTTCCGTGAGGTGGTCGCCGGGGCACGGCGTACGACCGGAAACCGGCTTCCCGCGAAGCGGGTCGGCACGGTGCACACCACCCAGGGCAAGGAGGCCGACGTGGTCATCCTGCTGCTGGGTACCGTGGCGTCCCAGAACGGAGCCCGCGACTGGGCGGCCGCCAGCCCCAACCTCCTCAACGTCGCCGTGAGCCGGGCCCGCCGACGACTGCTGGTCATCGGCGACCGGGCCCTGTGGGGCCGGCACCGCCACTTCGACGTCCTGGCAGGGCACAGCGGCCTGGCCAGGTTCGACGCGTCCGGCTGGCTGAACGGCTGACCCGCGGCCCGCTCCGGCGGAAGGACTCCACGAGAGGAGATTGGCCGAACCGACGCCCGGTGTTCTCGCGAACCGTGCCCGGAGCAGGGGTCCGCCACCGTTGGAGTGGGAATGGAGCAGCCTGCCTGCCGATCTACCTGCCGGCCTCACGGCGAACCGGCCAGCCGTGGCCGTGGCCGAGGGCCGACAAGAGGGACCCGACTGCCACGTCGACTCACCTCACCCTCGGCGCGGGCGGGTCCTGCGGTCAGGCCGCGGCGCGGAAGACGTACGCCGTCATCGGCGCGGTGACCGGCCCCAGGCCCAGACGGGCCGTCATCTCCTCGATGACGGTGGCCCGGAGGGCCGGTCCGTCGCCGTGCTCCTCAACGGCCACGCGCACCGGTGTCCCGGTGAGGTACCCGGTGGCAAGGTCGGCGGTCGACGCGGCCCGGCCCTGGAGCGTCACCTTCTGCACGTCCTCGACGGCGAACCCGGCGGCCGCCAGATCGGCGGCCACGACAGCGGGGTCGGCGTAGCCGTGCGGAACCGTGGGGAAGAACCGCGGTGGGTCGACCGGAAAGGCCCGCTCCAGCCCGGCCTGCAGCGCGACTTCGAAGGCGTGCGTCCCGAGCGGGCCCCAGGTGTTGAACAGGAACCGGCCCCCCGGGGCCAGCACCCGGTGGACCTCGGTGAAGGCCTCGATGCGGTCGGGAAAGAACATCACGCCGAACTGGCAGACCACCAGGTCGAAGCCTCCGTCCGGGAACGGCAGCCGCTGTGCGTCTGCCTGCCGCCACACCGCGCCCGGGGCCCGGGTCGATCCGAACGCGACCATGGCCTCGTTCAGGTCGGTGGCCGTCACCTCGGCCGAGGGTGCCGCCGCGAGCAGGCCCGACGTCAACGCGCCGGTGCCCGCAGCCAGTTCGAGGACTCGCTCAGGGTGGAGTGCCGTCGCCCGGGCGGTCAGGTCCTCGGCGAAGGGCCGGAACACCACCGGCACGAGGTACCGCTCATAGGCCGCCGGCATGGACTCGGACCACCGCCGGTCGGCATCGGTTCCCGTCACCCTGACGACGGTAGCGCCGCGCCGGGAAGCCGCCTCCCCGCCGCGCCGCCGCGCATCCCGGAGCCGGGAGTGCCATCGCGGGCGCTGCGCCCGCGGCGGGGCGCCCGCGGCGGGGAACGGCGTGAGCGGAGCTCAGCCGTCCGGAAGCCCTGACGGACTCAGCCCCGCGGGCCGTCGGCCGCCGGCGCGGCGGGTGGCGCCGGCGGCCCCTCCTCGGGATCGGTGACCACGAGGATGACGTGCCTCGCGTCGTCGCTGTGGACGGCGCTGGACCGACAGCCGGACGGGAGGTACAGGGCCTCGCCGCTCAGGGTGGAGACCTCGGCGGCGACGTCACCCGGTGACAGGAGCGTCCAGTGGCTCGATCCGGCGGACTGGATCACCAGGACGTGGCCGGAGGGTGGCCGGGCACCGGTGGCGTGCGCGACCTTCCAGCCCAGCAGGGCCGTGAGGCCGGTGGCGACGTATGCGGCCAGTGCCGCGTCCGGCGATCCGCCCGCGTCCAGGGGCACGACGGGGTCGTTCTCGGGCCAGAGCAGCCCGAAGGTGCGGGCGAAGTGGGCGTCCAGGAAGAGCGCCAGCTCCTGGAGGTAGGGGTCCAGCCCGGGGCGCTCGCTCAGGCGTTCCCAGTCCACGTGCACTCTCCTTCGGCGGCGCCAGCCACCACAGCGATGTCGGAGTGTCAAGCATGGAGCATCGGCGTGTCGGACGGCATCACGATTTTCAGGTATCCAGCAGGCCCGTCCGACTGGCGGCCACGCCCGCCTGGAAGCGACTGTCGGCGCCGAGCTGCTCCAGGATCTCGGCGATGTGACGGCGCGCGGTGCGCAGCGACATGCCCAGCCGGCGGGCGATCGCCTCGTCCTTCAGCCCGTCGGCGAGCAGGCGCAGGATCGTGCGGTGCAGTTCCCGGGCGACGGCCTCCATCTCGCGTCCGGTCGACTCCTGGAACGGGGTGGCCTGGCCCCAGGTGAGTTCGAACATCTCGTACAGGTAGGCGACGGTCGACGGTTCGCGGATGACCACGGCTCCCAGCTCCGGGCCCGCGGCGGGGAGGAAGGCGGTCTCGCGGTCCATGATGATGATCCGCCCGGCCAGTTCGTGCGTGGTGCGGTATTCGGCGCCCAGGACGGAGGCGGCGGCGACGTAGGCCTGACTGGGGCCGTTGAAGCGGGCGGTGTGGTGGTAGAGGGTGCGGATGCGCACGCCGCGCTCCAGCATCGCCCGGTCGCGCACCAGTGCCTCGGACATCGCCTCGGGAATCCGGGCGCCGCCGCCGGGCTGGCAGGAGACCACCTCGGTGGTGCACTGCTCGCCCAGCCGGTTGAGCAGGAAGCGCACCTCCGCCAGTGTGGGGATCACCTCGATGCCCGCGCCGGCCTCCCGGCTGTCCGGGAACAGCGGGGAGAACTCGTCGAACCGGCTGCGCATCCGGGCGATGTCGTCCTGGCGCTGACGGATCTCCGCCTCGACGGGAGCGGCGCGCCGGAAGAAGGCCGAGTCGGGGGAGACCACCCTCAGTGCTTCCTGCCTGGCGCCGGCCGGCGCCAGCAGTCCCGAATCGAGCAGCCGCTCGACCGCCGCCGTCACGCCGGACGGGGACAGTCCCGTCGCCTGCGCCACGACCGCCGGATCGTGGGCGCCGGTGTAGCGGTTCTCCGCAAACCATGCGTAGACGGACAGGTCGGATTCGTGCCCCTGACCTGCTTCGGTCCGACGCTCTGTCACATCGCGATCGTTTTTGTCCATATTTACCCCCACACCCCTTTGCTGTCAGGCAAGTTGATGAACGGCTCCAAGCATGTCGGCGATCTTCGATGCCCGCCAGAGTGGAGCCATGGCCCCTTCACCCAATGGGGCAAATGCCAATGAACCCACGGGAGATCCCCATGAAGCGCATCATCCTCATCACCGTGGCGCTCCTCGGCGCTGCTGCCGCCTGGCTGACGCCGGTCGCCTCGGCCACCTCGGCGCCCGCCCGCCACGACGTTCCCACCGCGGCCGGTGTCCTCACCTGCCCGCCCCTCACCCGCTGCGACGACACCTCCTGGGGAGGCTGAACCTTTGTTCACGACGCGAGAGAGGGAGATCCTCGTCCACCTCGCACAGGGCCGCACCTCCCGGGCGATCGCCCGCCTGCTGCACCTGAGCCACCACACCGTCGAGACCCACGTCCGCAACATGCGGGCCAAGAGCGGAGCCAGCAGCCGCACCCAGCTGCTGGCCATCGCCCTCGGGCTCGACGCCGCCGGGCCTGTCGTGCCCGTCGGGCCCGGCAGGGGCTGATTCAGTCCGAATCCGAGCAGCACTCCCCGACGGGGGTCGGACAAGTCCGGCCGGCCGGCGGCTCGCCCGTGGGCGACGCCCGGACCGGCGGGAACCGGGCGTGCTGGGAGGACCACTCCGAAGAAGGGGGATGTCACAGACCGATGGAAATACCCATTCTGATATGTGCGGGCCAGCCGCTGATGCGCAGCGGACTCTCCTCGGCCCTCGTGGCCGAGCCGGACATCCGGGTGGTCGGTGAGACCGCGGACGGGAGCACCGCCAGCGCGCTGGCCCGGGAGCTGAACCCCGCCGTCGTCGTGGCCGACTTCGAGCTCGCGGACATGACGGGGATCGATCTCGTCCGCGAGCTCCTGAGGCCGAGCCGGGAGGCCCCCCGCACGCTGCTGATGGCACCGGCCGAGGGCGACGCCGTCCTGGAGTCCATCCTGGCCGGCGCCACCGGGATCGTCACCCGGAACACCCTGGTGGAGGACTTCCCCCAGGCGATAAGAGCCATGGCCACCGGCCACTCCTTCCTCTCCCCCGACATCGCGGCCCTGCTCCTGGGCTGGGTCCGCGACAAACAGCCCGCGCTGTTCCCGGCGCTCGGCCTGAACCTTCTCACCTTCCGCGAACGCGAGATCCTGGCGCTGCTGGCGAACGGGATGTCCAACGCCGAGATCTCCAAGCGGCTCTGCATCGTTCAGTCGACGGTCAAGTTCCACATCTCCCAGCTGCTCAGGAAACTCGGACTCAGGGACCGCCTGCAGGCCGCCGTTTTCGCCCACCAGAACGGTGTCACCTGATGTTGCGACAGGACCAGCACCACAGCACCCGTTGGCTGCCGTGGACCAAGGGGACGACGGGGTTGCCCCGCCTCTACTGCCTCCCCTTCGCCGGCGGGGCGGCGCACTTCTTCCGCCCTTGGACGGAGGCGGCCCGGCACCTCTCCGTCGAGGTGGTCCCGGTCGAACTGCCGGGCCACGGCACCCGCTTGCGTGACCCCTTGCTGACCGACATGGCCGCCATGGTGGACGCGCTGTGCGAGGAGGTCCTCCGGCGGGAGAGCGGGCCCTTCGCGATCCTCGGGCACAGCATGGGCGCGAAGATCGCGTACGCGGTGGCCGAGGAGCTGGAACGGCGGCCCGGGGGCACGCCGCCGGCCCGGCTCTTCGTGTCCGGGGCCCTGCCGGCCTCGGCCGCCGAGCCGAGGCCGCTGCACGGCCTGCCGGACGCCGCGCTCATGGCGGAGCTGTCCGCGATGGGCGGCACGCCTCCCGAGATCCTCGCCAACGCCGAACTGATGGAGTTCATGCTGCCGGTGATCCGGGCCGACCTGACCCTGCTCGAACAGTGGCACGCGCCGGCCCGGAGCCGGGTCTCCTGCCCCATCACGGCGTTCGCCGGCCGGGACGACCGGATCGTCCGGGCGGATCTGACCGCGGGCTGGGCGGACCACACCTCGGCGTCCTTCGCCCTCCAGGTCCACCCCGGGGACCATTTCTTCCTCCGGGAGGAGATGGAGGGGATGCTCGGCCGGATCGCGGCCGACCTCCACGAGCACCCCGGCGACCGGCCCGCCCCGGGCGGGGCATGACGGTGGCGTCACTCCCCTTCGACGCCGACCTCGATCAGTCCGGTCGCCTCGGCCAGCGCCCGTCCGACCTCCTGCGGCGACGAGCCGAGGGCGATGACGTGGCCCAGCCGGTCGTAGGCGCTCCGCGGCGGCCGGACCTCGCGCCCCGGCGTCGCGCTCACCAGGACGCGCTCCACGCCCGGCACCCGCTCGGCCTGCCGGACCCCGTCCACGCCGGTCAGCCGGCCCGGCCGCGGCGCGGTCAGGAACCGCAGGCCGGCCCGGGACGCGTGGTCGGCCGACAGGTTCAGCGGCAGGCCGGCGGCAGCGCGGATCTGCTGCTCCAGCAGGTCGATCCCGGTGGCCGGGCGGATCAGTTCCGGGATCATGCCGCCGGCCAGCCGTCCGTTGATCTCGATGACGGCCGGACCGTCGGCGGTCAGCCTGAGCTCGACGTGCGCCGGGCCGCGCTCGAAGCCGACGGCCTTCAGCGCCTGCCGGGCCGTGTCGGCGATCCGGTCGGCCAGCGCGTCGTCGATGTCGGCGGGGAAGAGGTGACCGGTCTCGACGAAGTGCGGCAGCGGGCTGACGGTGCGCTGAGTGACGCCGACGCACCGGGCCTCGCCGTCCTCGCCGAACATCTCCGCGCTGAACTCGGGCCCGTCCAGGTACTGTTCGACCAGCACCGCGCCCGGCGTCCGCTGGCCGCGCACGTTGTGGGTGACGGCGAGCAGCTCGGTGGCGTGCGCGGCGGCGGTCACGGCGTCCTCGCACCACAGCACGGACTGCGAGCCGGACTCCCCGACCGGTTTGACCACGCAGGGCAGCCCCACCGCGGCGACGGCGGCCGCGACCCGGTCCGGGTCCGTGACGATCGCGAACCCGGGCTGGGTCACCCCGGCCTCGTGCAGCGCGGTGCGGGTCAGCACCTTGTTGCGGCAGCGGGTCATCGCCTCCGGCGGGTTGCCGGGCGTGCCCAGGGCCGCGGCCGCCCGCGCGGTGTGCTCCAGGTAGAACTCGCTGGTCGTCGTGACACCCGCCACCCGGCGTCCGGCGCTCACCCCGGCGATGGCCGCGGTCAGCGCGGCCTCGTCGTCGGTGTCGCAGACCACGACCCGGCAGCCGGTGTCGGCCAGGTCCGGGTAGCGCGCCGCGTCCTTGGTGAACAGCACCGGCTCCAGGGCCAGCCGGACGGCGGTCCGCAGCGCGATCATCCCGGTGCCGGTGGTGTTGGACTCGACGAAGAGCAGCAGCCGGCGGTCCCGGCGGGGTATCCGGGCGAACGACCAACTGGACACCGTGGCACCGTACTCCACCTCCTCCGGGGCGTCGGCGACGGCGCCCCGCGGTGCGCCCCGGCCGGCGTCGGCGGCGGCGTCGGCGTAGACGCTGTCCACGTAGCGGTCGCCGCGGTCCGGCATGATCCCGACCAGCCGGGTGCCCGGCTCGGCGCGGGCCGCGAGGTGGGTGAGGACCCGGTAGACCGACCCGGAGGTGTTCCCGCCGAAGATCTTCTGCTCCTGGGCGAGCCGGCGGGTGGCGTCGAAGGCCTCGTCGTCGGACAGCCAGTGCACCTCGTCGAAGACGCGGTAGTCGATGTTCTCGGGGATGAGGCTGTTGCCGAGCCCGCCCTGCTTGCGGGTCGGGCGGTCCGGCTGGGCGAAGAGCACGCTGCCCACGCAGTCCACGCCCACCACCGAGACGTCGGGCAGGCGTTCCAGCAGCGCCTTCGACGTCCCGCAGAGTGAGCCGCCGCTGCCCACCGCCCCGACCAGGACGTCCACCGACCCCAGGTCGGCGACCAGTTCGCCGGCCAGGCCGCGGTACGCGGCGGGGTTCTGCGGGTTGCTGTACTGGCGCGGCCAGAACGCGCCGGGCAGGTCGGCCATCAGCTCGGCCAGGCGCTCCAGCCGGGCGCTCTGCCACCCCTGCCCGGTCATCTCCGCCACGATGTGGACCTCGCAGCCCAGGGTGCGCAGCTTGGCCAGGGTGATGGGGTCGATGCGCGGGTCGGTGACGATGTGCACGGGGTGGCCGAGGTACGTGCCGACCAGGGCCACCCCGAGCGCCATCGTGCCCGAGGAGCTCTCCACGATCGGCCCGCCCTCGGCCAGCGCGCCGGTGCGCCGGGCTTCGAGGATCACCTGCCGGGCCACGCGGTCCTTCATCGCGAAGAGGTTCTGCATCTCCAGTTTGGCGAAGACCTCGACGCCTTCGGGGGCGTCCACCCGCAGCCGCACCACCGGGGTGTGGCCGATGCCGTCGATGACCGATTCCTGCCGCATGTGTGCACGTCCTTAGGAGGTGTGGGAACTGCCCTGCCGGGAGGGCCGGGGGAGGGTCCGGAACAGCAGCGTGTCGTCGCCCAGGGCCTCGCAGGCCGCGTGCGCCTCGGCCACCTTGCGGGCGCGGTCCGGGTCCGCGTCGTCGAACAGCAGGCCCAGCATGGTGCCGCTGTGCGCGCACACGACGCCGAGCGCCCCGGTCCGCCCGGCGATGGCCAGCATCGCGTCCAGGTGCCGCTTGGGTGCGAACCGCTGGTTGAGGACGGCGCTGCGGGTGGTCACCCGACCCACGGCGGCGAGGTCCCCGGCGCGCACGGCCGCGGTCAGGGTGTCCAGCAGTCCGGTGAACTCGGCGGTGTCGGCCGGCGAGTAGCGCTTGGGACGCTTGTTGAAGGCGACGGTGTCCAGGTGGCCGCCCTCGTCCACGGCCACCACGGTGGCGGGCGCCAGCCCGCCGAGGGCCTCGCGCAGCCGCACTTCGCGGTGCTCGAAGACGACGACGCCCGGGTGCATCACCCCGTCGGTCGGCTCGATCGGGCGCAGCCAGTGCTCCACCGCCGCCGGGCCGGTGTCCAGTCCCAGCGCGCCGCCGACCGCCCGCGCGGTGGCGACCAGGTCGGCCGAGGAGCTGGCCAGTCCCTTGCCGATGAGCAGGTCGCTGTCCAGGATCAGGGTCCCGCCGCCACCGGGCTGGTGCACCGTCAGCATGGCCTCGGCCAGCCGCAGGGACTTCTTCTTGTGGGCGGGGAAGACCCGCAGCGGACCGGCCCCGTCGAAGCGGAACCAGGCCCGGGAGCGGAGCGTGATCGGCAGGGTGACGAGGAAGTCCGTGCCGTCGGGCAGCCGTCCCTGGAGCAGTTCGCCGAAGGTCCCGGAGGCGTCGGCGCGGCCGCTGCGCAGGTCCGCGCCGGGGCGGCGGGTGATGAGGCTGGGGCCGGTCACGGGGTGCCCGCCGGGGTGCGCTCGGCGGTGTCCTCGACGGCCAGCAGGGCGTCGACGCGCGCCACGGCGACGCTCGCCGCCTCGCCGCGCACCAGCCACTGCCCGGAGACCTCGCGGTAGCCGCGTTCCTGCGCGGCGAGCATGGCGCGGACGGCGTCGGGGTGCGTCGACCCCGCGGAGTTCTTGACCCGGACGGCCTTGTCGGCGTCGAGTGCGCCGGACAGCAGTTCGGCGGGTTCCGGCACCCGGTGGCCGTGGTCCTCGGCGACCGCCGCGAGCAGCGGGCCGTCAGGGGTGGCCGCGGTCAGGTTCTTGGCGATGGCGGCCCTGACGTAGGCCCCGGCGATCACCTGCGCCGTCCGCCAGGGGACGCCGGCGTCCAGGGTCAGCCGGTTCGCGAGGGTGAAGGCGCCGAGGAAGTCCCCCTCGCAGGCCTCGCGCATGCGGTCGGTCCGGAAGGTGGCGGTGGCGAGGACGGTGTGGGCCAGCCGCAGGGCCGAGCGCAGCGCGGCGAACTGGGCCTGGAGGTGCCGCCCGGCCTCCTTGGAGACCTCGACGCTGTTGGCGTACGGGGTGCCGTGCTGGGCGAAGGCGAGCTGGGTCGCGCAGCCGACGACGTGCGAGCAGCGGCCGCGGATCCTTTCCAGGACCGGGAAGTTGCGCTTCTGCGGCATCGCGGCCGAGATCCCGGCCAGCGCGTCGGGGAAGTCCACGAACCCGAACCCGGCTCCGCTCCACGTCATCAGGTCGGTGGTGAACCGGCTGAGGAGCACGGCGAAGTTCGAGAGCTCGGACGCGACCGCGAGGGCCCAGGACCGGGAGGCCACCGACACGAGGGCGTGCGGCTGCGGCTGCCGGAAGCCCAGCAGCCCGGCCATCCGCTCGCGGTCCCAGGGCAGTTCCTGGCCGGCCATGCTGCCCGCGCCGAGGGGCGAGCGGTCGATCTCGTCGTAGGTGGTCAGCAGGCGCCGGGCCGCGCCGAGGGTCTCCTCGGAGAGCGCCGAGAGGTAGAAGGCGGGTGTGATGGTCTGCGCGGCCTGCGCGTGGGTGTAGCCGGGCATCGGGCTGTCGGGCAGTTCGGCGGCGCGCGCCGCCACCGTGCGTCCCAGGGCGAGGAGGTCCCCGGCGAGGGCACGGACGTTCTCCCGGCAGGACAACAGCTGGCCGCAGGCCTGGAAGTCGTTGCGGCTGCGGTCCACGTGCCAGGCGGCGAACGGGGCGGTACCGCCGCGGGCCACGTGGCGTTCCATCGCGAAGAAGATGTCCGACATGTTGTCCCGCGGGTCCGCCCGGATCAGCTCGGGGGTCAGCTCGTCGAGCCGTCCGGCGATCGCGGCCGCCCCCTCCGGGTCGACCAGGCCCATCCTGCGGTACTCCAGCAGCAGCACCTTCTCGATCGACACGTAGTGCGGCAACAGGGCTTCGGCCTCGTAGCCGAACTGCGGGGCCAGCACCTCCTCGTCCCAGACCTCGCTGGGCACGCCGTCGATCCGGCCGGTCACTGCCATGTCTCTCCCTCGGGGTCGGTCTGGTTCTCCCGGCGCGTCGCGGCGTGCCGCTCCAGCTCTGCGGCCAGCCGTGCGACGGTCGGGTTCGAGAAGAAGGCGTCGACGGTGGTCTCGACGCGGTGGTCGGACGACAGCCGGGCGAGCAGGCGCAGCGCCTGCAGCGAGTGGCCGCCGACGGCGAAGAAGTCGTCGTCGACGCCCACCCGGTCGACGCCGAGGACTTCGGCCCAGACGCGGGCCACCAGTTCCTCGGCGGCGGTGCGCGGCGGGACGTGGCCGGGCGGTGGGGCCGGGACGGCACCCCCCTCGGGCCCCGGGCCCGCCGGGAGCCGGGACAGCGGTGTCGCCGGGTCGGCGAGGGCCGCCGTGAGCACCGCCGCGTAGTCGGAGAGCAGCCCTTCGGCGGTCTCCCGTCCGAACAGAGCGGTGTTGTACTCGAGGCGGGCCGTCGTGCCGGACACCTCCAACAGCAGGTCGTCCTCGGCCGCGGTGGACGGGGGCCCGAAGCCCTCGGCCGCCGTGACGTTGAACGCCAGCTGGTAGAGCGGGGGCAGGCCGGGGCCGCGCTGCGGTGCGAGCTGCTCGACCACGGTCTGGAGCGGCATCTCCTGGTGGTCGCGGGCCGCCCGCCACACCGCCCGGACGCGTTCGACGAGCCCGCCGTACGAGGGGTCGCCCGAGGTGTCCACCCGGAGCACCACCATGTTCACGAAGGTGCCGACGAGGGGCAGCAGTTCGGGGCGGTCCCGGCCGGAGAGCGGCACCCCGAGGACGATGTCGTCCCGGCCGGAGCGCCGGTGGAGCAGGGCCGCGTACCCGGCGAGCAGGACCTCGAACGGCGTGACCCGGTACCGGCCGGCGGCCTCCGCGAGCGCGGACGCCGTGCCGGCCGGGAGTTCGGCCCGGAGCTCCGCGCCGGCGAAGGACCTCCGGGCCGGCCGCGGCAGGTCCAGCGGAAGGCCGTGCGCGGGTGGCAGACCGGCGAGCTGCGCCCGCCAGTAGCCGGCCAGCGCGGCGATCTCGGCGCCGCCGAGGCGCTCGCGCTGCTGCCGCGCGTACTCGCCGTAGGAGAGCGGCAGTCGGGGGACGTGCGGCAGCCGGTCCTGTTCGAACGCCGCGCAGAACTCGGTGATCTCGGCGTGGAGGTTGAAGAGTGACGGGGCGTCGCAGACCGCGTGGTGGGCGACGAACAGCAACCGCCAGCGCCCGGCGCCGAGTTTGACCAGTCCGGCGCGCCACAGCGGTGCGCGGGAGAGGTCGAAGGCGGTGTGCTTCAGCCGGTCGGCGAGGGCCTCGCGGTCCGCGCGCTGCTTCTCCTCGGTCCGGCCGGACAGGTCGACGGCCTCCAGATCGAGGTCGACGCGGTCGTGGACGACCGCGGTCAGTGTGCCGTCCACGACCCGGAACCCGGTGCGCAGCGCCTCGTGCCGGTCCACCACGGCGGCCAGTGCCGCCCGGATCTGTCCCTCGGAGACGTCCCCGTGCAACGGCCACTGGTCCGCGACGTGGTACAGCGCGGTGTCGGCGGCGAACCGGCTGGCCAGCCAGGCGCGTTCCTGCGCGAAGGAGGCGGCGGTCATCCGGCCTCACCGCCGGGCAGGACGTGGCCGGCGAGCCGGACCGGGTCGCCGAGGACGACGGCGACCTCCCGGGGGCCCTCGTACGGCTCCCGGCTGTGGGCCATCCGGATGTTGTCGACGACCAGGACGTCGCCGTCTCGCCAGGACTCGCCGAAGGCGGCCGCGTCGTAGACCGCGTTGACGGTCTCGACGGTGTCGGCGCCGACCGGGGTGGTGTCGCCGTGGGCCGTGGTGAACGGCAGACCGGCCGGCCCGTACTGGTCGAGCAGGTACTCGCGGATCGCCGGGTCCAGGGTCAGTTCGTTGAGGAAGGCGATCTGGTTGAACCAGCCGGGCACGCCGGTGCGGGGGTGGGCGACGACGGCGGCCCGGCGCTGCGCGGTGCGCAGCCGGCCGTCGTCGAACCACTCGTGCCGGATGCCCTCGGCCGCGCAGTAGGCGTCGACCTGGGCCCGGTCCTCGGTGCCGAAGGCGTCGGTCCACGGCAGGCCGACGTCCTGGTACGTGCGCAGCAGCAGCCAGCCGTGCCGACGGAACGGCTCGACCAGTTCCGGGGGGAGGTTGCGCAGCACCTGCTGGGAGTCGGCGAGCATCGTCCGGCCGCCGCGGTCCGGGGCGGTCAGGCACCCGAACACCAGCAGACCGGGGACCTCGGAGGCGTAACTCTGCTCGTGGTGCATGCACATCGGGGCGTCCGCGGGCCAGTGCGAGGCCGAGTAGACCGTCTGGCCGTGGCGCTCGCGGGGCGCGAACCCCTCCCGCTCGACCATCGGCTCGACCCCGAGGGCGGCGGTGACGGCCGCGAGGTCCGCGGCCGAGGCGACGCCCAGGCCGCGCAGGAGGACGGCCCCGGCCGTCTGGACCTCGGTGAGGACCTCTCCGCGGTGCTCGGCGGCCCACTGCGGGCCGGGGGCGGCTTCCAGCACGCGCAGGACCGGTGCGGTGCGGGTGGTGGTGGTGCGGGTGGCGGTGGTCATCGCCGCGCCTCCGCGGTCCGGCCGGCCGCCTTGCGGTCGAGGAGTCCGGCCACCTCGGCGACGGTCGGGGTGGCCTTCAGCTCGCCCACCGTCACCGCGCGGTCCAGGGCGATCGCCAGCCGGATCGCGGCCAGTGAGGTGCCGCCGAGCTCGACGAACCGGGAGCCGCGGCCGACCTGGTCGAGCGGGACGTTGAGCAGCTCGGCCCACAGCCGGGCGACCCGGCGCTCGGTGTCGGTCTCCGGGAGCGCCACGTCGCCGTCGGCGGACGGCCGGCCCTGCTCCCGGGCCGCGGCGGTCAGCGCCTTCTTGTCGATCTTGCCGTTCGCGGACAGCGGCAGCCTGGCAAGGCGGTGCAGCCGGCCCGGCACCATGTAGTGCGGCAGGACGGCGGCCAGGGCCCGGTCCACGGCCCCAGGCTCCGGGGCGGCGGCGCCGCTGTAGAAACCGACCAGCTGCGGGTCCTCGGCCGAACCCGCGATCACCACGGCGCCGTCGCGGACGCCGGGGACCTGCAGCAGGCGGTTCTCGATCTCGCCGATCTCGATCCGGAATCCGCTCACCTTCACCTGCGAGTCCCGGCGGCCGAGGTACTCGAACTCGCCGGAGGGCAGCCGGCGTCCGAAGTCGCCGGAGCGGTAGAGGCGTTCGCCCGGCCGGTACGGGTCCGCCCGGTACGCGGCGTCCGTCCGGGCGGCGTCGTTGACGTACCCCCGGCCGACGCACACCCCTGCGAAGACGATCTCCCCCGGCGCCCCGTCGGGGACCATGCGCAGCTGCTCGTCCACCACGTACACGCGGACGTTGCGGGTCGGCGGGCCGAGCGGGACGGACCGGCCGGCCGGCGGGCGGTGCATCACGCCGTGGTTGGTGTCGTCCGAAACCTCAGTCGTGCCATAGCAGTTGACCAGCGGAATGCCGGGGAAGGCGGCGAACCACCGGTGCACCAGTTCGGTCTTGAGCGCCTCTCCCGTCACCGCGAGGCAGCGCAGTGACGGCAGGCCGAGGCTGTCGCCCTGGAGGGTCTCCAGCACCAGGTCCAGGTAGGAGGGCACCAGCTGGGCCACCTGGACGCCCGCCCGGGTGACGGTCTCCACGAAGCGGCGGACGTCCGTGATGGTGTCCTGTCCGATGATCTCCGTCCGGCCGCCGACCAGCAGCGCGCAGAGCAGCTGCCACAGCGAGATGTCGAAGCACTGCGGGGCGGTCTGGGCGATGACGTCGCCCTCGCGGACACCCAGGTCCTCGATCTTGGAGTAGAGGTGGTTGAGGAAGCCGGCGTGCTCGCACATCGCGCCCTTGGGCTCACCGGTCGATCCCGAGGTGAAGTAGATGTACGCCAACTGGTCGGCGCGGACAGGCAGTTCGAGGTCCTCTTCGGGGCCGGGCCCGGCCGGCACCCCGGTCAGCACCGAGACGGTCACGTCGCCACGCCCCCGCACCGCCTCGTCGAGCTGGGCCAGCCCCCGGTCCGCCAGCACCCGGCGGCAGCCGCTGCGCTCCAGCACCACGGAGATCCGCTCGGCCGGGAACGCCGGGTCCAGCGGGAGGTAGCAGCCGCCCGCCTTGAAGATCGCGATCACCGCGGCCATCCACTCCAGCGAGCGCTCGGCCACCACGGCCACCACGTCCTCGTCGGCCAGCCCCTCCCGCCGCAGTGACCGGGCGATCCGGTTGGCGCGGCCGTTCAGCTCCGCGTACGTCCAGCTCCGCCCGGCCTGCACCGCGGCGACCGCGTCGGGGTGCCGGCGCACCCGTTCCTCGAACAGCTCGTGGAACCGGCGGTCCGGCAGCGGCCGGACCGGCCCGCCCGAGCCCGCGAGCACGGCCGCCAGCTCCTCCCCGCCGACCAGCCCATGCGCGTCGTGCGCGTCGTCCGGGGAGGCGGTCATCCGCTCCAGGACCGTCCGGACGTAACCCTCGACGCGGTCAGGGCCGACGTGCTCCTGCTCGGCGGCCTCCCGCCCGACCCGCTCGGCCTCGGCCCGCCCCTCCGGGGTGGCCACCCGGGCGACGAGCTCGCGCCAGCTCGCGCCGCCGTCGCCGAGCGCGTCGGAGCCCGTGAGCACCGCCGCCACCTTGAACGACGCGGCCAGCCGCACGGTGTCCGGGCCGACCCCGGTCCCGGCCGCCAGGGCCGCGATCGCCGCTTCGGCGTTCGTCATGATTCGTCACCTTCCGGTTCGTTCCGTCGTGCCGGCAGGGGCCAGGGCAGCCGCGCACGATCACGTTTGTTGGTGGCGGTGCGCGGCAGGTCGGCCAGCACCGCGATCAGGTCGGGCACCGCGGGGGCCGGCAGCCGCGCCGCGAGGAGCCGCCGCAGCCCCTCCCCGGAGACTCCGGGGTCGGCCACCACGTAGCCCACCAGGCAGGGGTCGCCGGACGCGGTGGTGCGGACGGCCGCGGCGGCCTCCCGCACGCCGGCCTGCTGCTCCAGCACAGCCTCGACCTCGTCCAGTTCGACCCGGTTCCCGCGGATCTTCACCTGGTTGCCGGTCCGGCCGGTGAACGCCAGCGTGCCGTCGGCCCGCACGTAGCCGCGGTCGCCGGTGCGGTACAGCGTCCGGCCGGGCCGCCAGGGATCCGGCAGGTACGCCGAGGCCGTCTCGGCGGGCCGGCGGTGGTAGGAGCCGGCCAGGAACGCGCTGCGCAGGTGGATCTCGCCGGGCACCCCGGCCGGGCACGGCCGGCCGAGGCCGTCGAGGACGAGAACCTCCCGGCCCGGGATCGCCCCGCCGATCGGCACGGTGGCCGGGAACGCCCCGCCCGGGGGCAGTTCGTGGTGGGTGGCGAGGATGCACTCGGTGGGCCCGTACAGGTTGTGCAGCCCCGGCCGCACCGGCCGGTGCGCCCAGGCCTCGGCCAGGTCCACCGGGAACACCTCACCGGCGACCAGGACGTGTCGCAGGTCCGGCAGTTCGCCGCCCTGCGCGTCCAGCGCCTCGGTGATCAGCCGGAAGAACGACGGCACCGTCTGGATCTGCCCGATCCGTTCCCGCCGCAGCCAGCGCACCACCGAGACCGGATCGCGCCGGGCCGCGGCGGGCGGCAGGCAGAGCGCGGCGCCCGCGGTGAGCGCCGCGAAGATCTCGGTGTACGCGGCGTCGTAGGTGAGCGGCGCCCACTGGGCGACCCGGCTCTGCGGCCCGATCCCGAACCGCTCCCGCTGCCACTCGGCGAACTGCGCGAACGCGGCCCGCGAGAGCGCGATCCCCTTGGGCGTCCCGGTGCTTCCCGAGGTGTGGACGATGCACAGCGGGTGGTCGGCGACCGGTGGGGCCGGGAAGCAGACGTGCTCCCCCGGCGAGTCGTCCCCCGGGGCGGCCTCCAGCGGAAGCACCGGCAGGCCCGCGAGCCGGCCGTCCGGTCCGAGGAGCGCGGGGTGCGCCGCGGCGGCGGCCTCGTCGGCCAGCACGCAGACCGCCCCGGTGCCGGCCAGGATGTCGCGGAGGCGGGCGTCCGGGTCGGCGGGGTTCAGACAGGTGAAGGTCGCGCCGGTGCGCATCGCGCCGAGGACGGCCGCGATCTGGCCGGCGCCGCCACTCGGCAGGAGCGCCACCACCTGCCCGGGGCCCGCGCCGTGGCCGGCCAGGGCGCGGGCGATCCGGCAGCTCCACCGGTCGAGCCCGCCGTAGTCGAGCGTGCCCTCCGCGGAGCTCACCGCGACCGCCTCGGGGGCTTCCTGCACCCGCGCCGCGAACTCCTCGTCCAGGAAGGCCAGGTAGTCACGGTACGGCCGTGTGGTGGCGGGGGCGGGTGCCGGGTAGGGCGCGGGGCGGCCGGAGAGGTCGAGCTCGGCCAGGGGCCGGTCGGGGGTGTCGAGCCCGAACCGCAACGCCCGGACGAGGTGGCCGGCGAAGCCCTCGGCCGTCACCCGGCCCGGCAGCGTGCCGGTGAGGGCGACGGTGAACTCGTCCGGCCCGGTCACGGCCAGGATCAGCCGGCCCTCCGGGTCGGGCGGGGAGTCGACGGTCACCTCGGCCGTGACGCCCGGCAGGTCCAGGGCCGCGGCCGGAAGGCCGTGCCCCGCGAACGCGGCCCGGATCGGGAAGGCCGGTCCGTCCGCGCCGGCCTCCGGTGCCGTACGCACCGCGGCGCGCAGTCGAGCGGACGTCAGGGCGTCGGAGAGGTCCAGCCGGATCACCCGGTGCGCCGGGCCGTCCAGCACGGTCACCACGGCCTCGTCCGTGCCGGCGTACCTGCCGAGCACCGCGGCGAAGGCGGCGAGCACCCGCTCGGCCGCGTCGCCGCCGGGCTCCGCGGGCAGCTTGCGGGACGCCCGCTCGCCCGGGAGCCAGGCGCCCGGCAGGGGTCCGGTCGCGGGCGGCGGCGCCGGTGCGTCCGGAATCCGGGCGCGGTAGGCGGCGCCGAGGTCCCGGGCCAGCCCCGCGACCGACCACGCGTCGGCCCGCTCCCGGTCCACCGTGAGCAGGAGTTCGTACGCCCCGGCGCCCAGCCCGGCGAGGCAGGCCCGCAGCCGGGGGCGGCCGGCGGGCCCGACCGGCCGGGCGGCCTCGTCGGCCGCCAGGTCGGCGAGGACGCGCCGCTGCTGCTCCCCGGCGGACCGCGAGAGGTCGATGACCCTCAGCCGGACCCGGCCCGGCCGCTCCCCCGCCGCTTCGAGCTCCGGATGCGCCGCCACGAGGTCGCCGACGGCGGCCGACAGCGCGGTGACGTCCAACTCCCCCGTCAGGCGGGCGCGGAGCACGGCGTTCGCGGGCGGGGCCGCCGCGGGAGCGCTCACGACCCGCTCCGCGCCATGCGGTCCGTCACGGCCGAGGCGAGCCCGGCGACGGTGGGGTCCAGGAGGAACGCCCGCAGCGGGAGGTCCACCTGGTACTCGTAGCGGACCCGGTCCATCAGCCGCGCGATCGCCAGGGAGTCGCCGCCGAGCAGGGTGAAGTCGTCGTCGCGGTTGACCCCTGCCAGGCCGAGGATCTCGCTCCAGATCGCGGCGATCCGCGTCTCCGCCGGCCCTTGCGGCGGTTCCGTGGCCTCCGCCGTCCGCTGCAGCGGGACCGGCGGCAGGGAGCGGCGCTCCACCTTGCCGTTGAGCGTCCGGGGGATCGCCGTCATACGGACGAACACCGAGGGCACCAGGCCGGGTGCGAGCCGCTGCGCGGCGTGCGCGCGCAGCTCGGCGTCCGAGACGTCCGGGGCCACCACGTAGGCGACCAGGGCGGTCGACGCGTCCTCCGTGACCGCCGCCGCGCAGACGTCGTGCACCCCGGGACGGCTGCGCAGGGCGTTCTCGACCTCGCCGAGGTCGATGCGCACGCCGTGGACCTTGACCTGCTGGTCCCGGCGGCCGTACAGCTCCAATGCCCCGTCGGGCCGGAACCTGCCGAGGTCGCCGGTGCGATAGGTGGTGGCCGTGCCGCGCCACTCGTCCTCGCCGAGGTAGCCGAGGAGCGGGAACGGGACCTCGATCTCCACCTCGCCGAGCGCGTCCTGCGGATCGCCGGGCCCGGTCAGCACCCGGGCCGCCACGCCCGGCAGCGGCCGGCCGACCGGCACCAGCCGGGCGTGGGCGTCCTCCTCCGCCGTCCGGTGGAAGAGCTTCGTCATGGTTGTCTCGGACGGCCCGTACAGGTTGACCAGCTCCTTGCCGCCGCCGAACAGGCCGCGCCACCACGAGACGTCCGAGGGGTGGAGCTGCTCGCCCGCGAGCAGCACGGCGCGCAGGGCCGGGAAGGAGCCGGGGGTCAGGGCGGCGGAGCGCAGCGTGCGGAAGAGGGTCGGCACGCAGTGCAGGACCTCGACCTCGTTCTCGGTGAGCCAGCGCGCGAGGCCCTCGCCGACCGGCGTCTCGGCGGCCGGGTTCACGCAGACGGTGCCGCCCGCGCACAGGGGGGTGAAGGCGTCGCGCAGGAACGCGTCGAAGCCCGGCGAGGTCAGCTGGGAGACCCTGGTGCCCTCGCCGATCCCGAACTCGGCGATCTCCCAGTCGACGAAGTGGTGGACGGCCCGGAGGCTGCCGCGGATGCCCTTCGGGCGCCCGGTCGTCCCCGAGGTGAAGTAGACGTATCCGCGGTCCTCCGGGGCGGCCCGCTGCCAGGCCTCGGCGGACCACTCGCGGGACTCCAGCGTCTCGGGGCGGACGAACCCGGCGCCGTCGGGCAGTTCGCGCCCCTCGAGCACCTCGCGGCTCGCCGTGTCGGCGACGACCGCGCCCGGACGGAGGGTGGCGAGCACGCCGTCCAGCACGGCGGCGGGCAGGCGGGGGTCGACCGGTGCGAACGTGCGGCCGGCGGCCATGCAGCCGAGGACGGCCGCGATCACCTCGACCGGGTCGGCGCAGGAGAGCAGGACCGGGTCAGCGGGCCTGCCGGTCCGCTCGAACGCGGCCTGGTAGCCGGCGACACGGCCCGCGAGATCCCGGTAACTCACTTCTCTGCTACCGGACCTGACGGCACAGCGGGAGCTGTCGCGGGCCAGGCTGTCCGCCCATCGCCTCAGAACCGTCGGCGTTGTCATATCAATCCATCCCTGATTCGCTGTGCGATGACGGTCATCGGGTCGATGCTGGGCAGGTGCCGGGTCAGCCCGCGGGCCTCGATCGCCCGGGTCACCAGGTGCAGTTCGGTGCATCCGGCGACGAACGCGGCGGCCCGGTACTTCGGCAGCAGTCCGCGGACGAAGGCGATCGTCGCGAGCCGGTCGCCGTTGCGCTTGAGGCGGTAGACGTGGCGGTGCAGCTGCTCCTGGTCCTCGTCGTCGGGTAGGACCAGGCGGTGCGCGAACTCGGGCCAGCGCTCGTGGTCGGTGAAGACCCCGGCGAGGACGCTGCCCCGGGTACACAGCACCAGGTGCCGGCCGGGGCGCTCGGCGAGCTGCTCGAAGACCAGGTCCACCAGGGAGACGCAGCGGGAGCTCAGCCGCCCAGGCAGCAGCCGGATCGCGGGGTGCGCGGTGATGCAGGCCACCACGACGACGTCGGCGCCGGCGGTGAGCAGGCGGTCGACCGAGTACTCCAGCGCCTCCCGGACGAGGTCGACCGTCCCGGACTGGATGGCCGTGGTGCGGTCCGCCACGGCCGGGTCGGACCACAGCAGGATCCGCGCGGCGAGCTGCTCGTGCTCGGGCGGTTCGAGTCCGTACACCGTGTTGAGGAGCTCGGTGGAGGCCAGCGGGCCCATACCGCCGATCACGCCGATCAGCGGCCTGCGGGTGCCGGGCTCCCCGGTGCGCGCGGGGGCGTCGGCCGGGGTCGGCCGCACGGCGGTCGTCGGGTGCGTGGTGACGCGTTCTCGGATCATCCCAGGCACGGCAGGTCGAACTCCTCCAGGAAGATCGCGAAGGTCGCGATGACGAGCAGGTAGTCCGTGTCCAGGTGCGGGTGCACGGTGCGGGCCCCCGACGTCTGCCGGCGGATCAGCTCGGCGACGACGGCCGGGTCGAAGTAGCCCTGCCGGCGCACGGTCGAGGGCGAGAGCAGGTCGTTGAACCAGTCGTCGCCGGCCAGCAGCAGCTCGGTGCTCGTCTGGCTGCGGAAGCCGAACTTGCGGCGGTCCAGGACTTCGGGCGGGACGAGGCCCTCGGCCGCGCGGCGCAGCACGGCCTTCTCCCGGCCGTGGGCCGTCATCAGGGACGGCGGGATCGTGGTCGCGTGCCGGACGACGTCCCTGGCCAGGAACGGGAAGCGCATCTCGACGGAGCTGGCCATGGCCATCCGGTCGCCGTGGTCGCCGAGCAGGTGGTCGGCGAGCCGCAGGTGGAAGTCGAGGTAGGAGCGCTGGTGCAGCGGGTGGCGTCCGATCAGGCGCTCGGGTTCGACGAGGCGCTGGGCGGTCACCGAGAAGCCGTCGAACTCCTCGGCCAGCGGGCCGCTGTAGAGCTGGCGGCGCAGGTCGTGGGCGGGGAGCTGGTCGGTCTCGTACCGCAGGTCCAGGCCCCACATCCGGTGGGCGGCCTCGCGTTCGAGCTGCTCCTCCAGGAGGTCGGCCGTCCCGCGGCCCGGGCCGCCCGTGTCGAACAGGTAGCCCGGGTAGCCGCCGAACAGCTCGTCGGCGCCCTCGCCGCTGAGCACCGCGACCGTGCCGGTGGCGCGGACCTTGCGGGCCAGCAGCATCGAACAGACGTTGTAGGACTCCTTCACCGGGGTCTCGGCGTGCCGGACCATGCTGCTGAGCAGGCCGGCGGTGTCCGCGGCGTCCACCGGTACCTCGTGGTGCCGGGTGCCGATCTTGCCGGCCACCAGCCGCTGGTAGCGCGCCTCGTCGATGCTGCTGCCGGGGAAGGTCACCGCGTAGCTGGGCCACGGGTGGTCGGGGCGCTCGGCGGCCATGAGTCCGCCGATCAGGCTGGAGTCCAGGCCGCCGCTGAGGTACATCCCGACGGGGACGTCCGCGACCGAACGGGAGCGGACGGCGGCTTCGAGGAGGCCCCTGGTCCGGTCGGCGTACCCGTCGAGCACGCGCGGGTCGCCGAGCGCGGCGGCGTCCCGGTGGCGCGCCTCGTCGTCCCAGAGCGGGTAGTCGAGGTCCCAGTAGCGCTCGGTGCGGTGTCCCGAGCGGTCCGCGACGAGCCGCTCGCCGGGGCGCAGCGACCGGATGCCCTCGAACATCGTCCGGGGGCTCACCAGTCCGGGCAGCGAGAGCACCTGGTCGAGCCCGCGCAGGTCGACCCGGCGTTCCACCAGCGGGTGCCGGAGAATGCTCTTGATCTCCGAGGCGAAGATGATCCGGCCGGCCACCACCGTGTAGAAGAGCGGAAGGACTCCGCAGTGGTCGCGGGCGAGCAGCAGGCGGTCCTCGCGCCGGTCGTAGAGGGCGAAGGCGAACTGCCCGTCGAGGTGTTCGGTGAGTTCGGTGCCATATTCCTCGTAGAGGTGGACGAGCACTTCCGTGTCCGATCCGGAACGGAATCGGTGGCCTTTTCGCCGGAGTTCGTCACGCAGGCTCCGGTGGTTGAATATCTCACCGTTGCACACCGAGACGACCGAGGAATCCGGGGTGGCGTGGGGCTGCCCGCCGCCGGCCAGGTCGACCAGCGACAGGCGGCGGAATCCGGCGGTGAACGCGCCGGTCTCACAGGTGGTGTGCGCGTCTGGGCCCCGGTGCACCAGCGCGTCGGTCATGGCCGTCAGGACTTCGGGGTCCAGGCCGGCCGGGTCGTCGAGTCCGTAAACCCCAGCTATTCCGCACATCGAGCTCAGGCTCCTATCACCCGGTCGCTCACGCGAATCCTGACGGAATCCGCTGTTCCTTCGATATGTCCGTCGGTCACATTAGGAGCGGCGCCGCGCACGGGTCAACGTTTTACCGCTCGTCCTTTCGGCCAGAATCCCGGCCGTACCGAAGTACAGGTCAGGTCCCGACCTGCGGGCGGCGACGCACGGGGCTTTCCCGGCCTAGCGTGAGAGCCGAACAATTTCGCGTGGCATCGACGGTGAGGTTGGGAACTATGCGCGTCCTCGGCTACAGCGGGCTGAACGGCGGCCTGGAATTCAAGCGGGAGGCTTTCCCCGGGCTCGATACCCGGCTGCACAGGTTCGCCCAGGGCTACGACTCGGCGGCGGCCCTGGTGATCGACGGCGAGGTGGTGGCCGCCGCCGCGGAGGAGCGGTTCACGGGGGAGAAGACCACCGGGTCGTTCCCCGTCAACGCGATCGAGTTCTGCCTGGCGCAGGCCGGTCTGGGGCCCGATGACATCGACGTCCTGGCGCACGGCTTCGCCTACGGGGAGCCGGCCGGCAGCTTCGAGAGCCCCTACTCCTCGGCCAGGTTCCGCGAGGTGTACTCGACGGAGTCGCAGCTCGCGCTGGCCGAGAAGTTCCTCCCGGGCCGGCCCTGGGGCGACCGCTTCCGGCCCGTCCCGCACCACCTGGCCCACGCCGCCAGCACCTTCTACCCCAGCGGGTTCGAGGAGTCGCTGATCGTGGTGAGCGACGGGATGGGCGAGTCGGAGAGCCTCACCGTCGCGGTCGGCAGGGGCGCGGACATCGAGGTGCTCCAGACCATCCCGGCGATGCACTCGGTCGGGATTCTCTACAGCCTGGTCACCCACCACCTCGGCTTCGTCCCCTTCATGGACGAGTACAAGGTGATGGGCCTCGCGCCCTACGGCGACCCGCAGCGCTACTACGACCGCTTCGCCGCCATGGTGCGGCTGCGGGAGGACGGCACGTACACCGTCCCCGTGCTGGCCCGGGACCGCACGGCCTTCGAGCACGAGACCCACGAGGGCGTCCTGCGCGAGCTGGCGGCCGTGCTCGGCCCCGCCCGGCTCCCGGGGCAGCCCTCGACCCAGGACCACGCCGACATCGCCGCGGGCCTGCAGGCGATCACCGAGCAGGCGATGCTGCACGTCCTGCGTGCGGCCCGCGAGCGCACCGGCCTGAGCCGGCTCTGCCTGGCCGGCGGTGTCGCGCTGAACTGCACGCTCAACGGCCTCGTGTCGCGCAGCCGTCTGTTCGACGACATCTTCGTCCAGCCGGCCTCCAGCGACGACGGCACCGCGATCGGCGCGGCGCTCGCGACAGACGCCGCCGCGTCCTCCCGGGCCGGCCGGATGTCCATGCCGTACTGGGGGCCCGGGTTCTCGGACGAGGAGCTGGCGGCGGCGGTCGGCGAGCCGGAGGGCTGCACCGTCGAGGAGTTCGCCACCGACGCCGACCTCGCCGAGCGCGTCTCGGAGCTCCTGGCCGACGGCTGCATCACCGCGTGGGTCCAGGGCCGGATGGAGTTCGGCCCCCGCGCGCTCGGCAACCGCAGCATCATCGCCGACCCCCGGACCGAGGCCATGCGCGACCGCCTGAACGAGGTGGTCAAGGAGCGCGAGAGCTTCCGGCCGTTCGCGCCGGTGGTCCGCGTCCAGGACGCCACCGAGTACTTCGAGATCACCCCCGGCACCGAAAGCCGGTACGCCCACATGCTGTTCGTGACGCAGACCCGCGCCGAGCACCGCGAGAACCTCGGCGCGGTGACCCACGTCGACGGCAGCGCCCGTGTCCAGGTGCTCCACCCCGAGAGCAACCCGCGGTTCTTCGAGCTGATCGGCGCCTTCGGCCGCCGCACCGGCACCCCGGTGGTGCTGAACACCTCCTTCAACCTGCGCGGCCAGCCGGTCATCGCGACCCCGCAGGAGGCCCTGCGTACCTTCCTGCGCTCGAAGCTGGACGCCCTCGTCCTCGGCCGCACCCTCATCGTCAAGGACGCCAAGGAGTCGATCGCCGATGTCGGCTAGCCTCATCCAGCCCCGGCAGCCGGCCGCCCACGCGACCCTGCCGCCCGACCGGCCGCGGCCGCCGGTGCCGCAGTTCCGGCGCGCGTCGGTGAGCGTCGACGGCGCCGCCTTCGCCGAGTGCCTCGCGGAGGTCTCGGCCCGGTACGGGGTCGAGGCGCAGACGGTGGCGGTCGCCGCAGTCGCCGCCGCCCTGGCCGCCCGCCACCACCGCGGCCGCACCGCGCTCGCGGTCGGCACGCTCCTGGGGCCGGCCCGAATCCTCGACGTCGAGGTCGACCTGGGCGGCCGGGCCGCCGCGACGGTGACCCTCGGCCGGCTGGACGCCGAGCTCGAAACCGGACTCGAACCCGAAGCCGGGCAGGAGTCCGCCGGGCGCTCAGGCGTCGCGGTGCTGTTCGGGCGCCCGGCCGAGGAGTGGCGGGGCATCGAACCCCAGCTCGCCGACCGGGACCTGGTGCTCAGCCTCGACCCGGACCGCAAGGAGGCCGGCTGCGAGTTCGACCGCGACCTCTACGACCCCGCCGGTGTGACGGCCTTCTGCGAGGACGTCCGGCAGGTGCTGGCCGTGCTCCGGGACTCGCCGGACCTGCCCGTGCTCGACGTCGAGGAGACCGCGGGCCCGGACGCGGCGGAGGCCGCCCCGGCGACGCCCGGCCTCCCCGAACTGACCGCCACCGAGGACCTCCTGGCGGGCGTCTGGGCCGAGGTGCTGGACGTCTCCCCCGCCGAGATCGACGCCGGCTCCGACTTCTTCGCCCTGGGCGGGCACTCTCTGCTGGCCGCCCGGGTCGCCATGCGGGTGGGCACCGTCTTCAGCGTCGAGCTCACCGTGGAGGACCTCTTCCACCATCCTGTGCTGTCCGCGCTCGCCGACTGGATCGACCGGGCCTCGCCCGCGACGGTACGGCCGATCCCCACGGCACCGACCGGCGGCGCCCACCCTCTCAGCTCCGCGCAGACCGGGATCTGGCTCGCCGAACAGCTCAACCCGGGCGCGGCGCAGTACAACTTCCCGCTGTACTGGCGGCTGCGCGGCACGGTGGACCCGGAGGCGCTGCGGCGGGCCCTGGACGAGCTGGTGCGGCGTCACGAGGCGCTGCGGCTGCGGATCACGGAGTCGGACGGCGGCCCCGTCCAGACCGTCGCCCCGGTCTCGGCGGCCCCCTTCGAGACCGTCGAGCTGCCCGGACCCGACGAGGCGGCCCTCGCCGCGCTGGTCGAGCGCACCGTCAACGCGCCCTTCGACCTGGCCGGGAACGCGCTGCGCGCGGTGCTCGTGCGCCTCGCCGACGACGACTGGGCCTTCGTCCTCGTCGTCCACCACATCGTCTGCGACCAGTGGTCGCTGGCCCACCTCGTCGACGAGCTCGGCACGCTGTACGCGGGCCGGGCGACCGCGCCGGACGACGGGCCGCGCACCGGCTACCTGGACTACGCGGCCTGGCACCGGGACGTGCTGGCCGAGCGGCTGCCCGCGCTGCAGGACCACTGGCGGGAGAGCGTCGTCGGCGCCCCCGAGGTGGACCTGACGGCACTGCACCTCTCCGACGCCGGCCCCGGCCTGCGCAGCGGCTGCCACCGCTTCGAGATACCCGCCGGGCTGCTCGGCGAGGTCGAGGCCCTCGGCCGGCGCAGCGGCACGACCCCGTTCATGGTGCTCTACGCCGGGTTCCTCGGGCTGCTCCACCGCTACTCGGGCCAGCACGACCTCACCGTCGGCACCTCCGTGGCCGGCCGCAGCCACCCGCAACTCGAAGCGCTGGTCGGCTCGTTCGTCAACCTCGTGCAGCTGCGCACCGGGCTGGCCGACGGACTCCCGTTCCGTGAGCTCCTGGACCGCGCCCGGACCACCGTCATCGACGCCTACGTGCACCAGGACTACCCGCTGGAGACCGCCCTGCGGGAGCGGCGGGTCCACGGCGCCCAGGGCTCGCCGCTGACCTCGGTCATCTTCGAGCTGCTGAACGTCGACCCGGTGCGGCTCACGCTCCCGGGCGCCACGGCCGAGGAGGTGCCCGTCCGGGTCCGCTCGGCGAAGTTCGGGCTGATGGTGACGCTGGAGTCCACCACGTCGGGGACCATCGGCAACGTCGAGTACCGGGCCGACCGCTACGACGCCGCGCGCATCGCCCGGTTCGTCGAGCACTACCTGTCGCTCCTCGCGGCCGTGGTGCGGGATCCGGAGCTGCGGGCCGACCAGTGGCTGCCCGCCGGGGAGCCGGTCGCGCCGGACCAGACCGCCGCGGGCCCCGGGGCCGTTCCCCAGCAGGAGCAGGCGGCCGCCGAACCGGCCCCGGCCTCCAGCCGGCGCGCCGCCCTCGAAACCGTCCTGGCCGACATCTGGGCCGACGAGCTCGACGTGGACGCCGTCGGCGCCGACCAGGACTTCTTCGCGCTCGGCGGCTACTCGCTGACCGCGACGCGGATCGTGGCGCGGGTGCGGCGCGAGCTGTCCGTCACGGTGCCGCTGCGCGTTCTGCTCGTCGACGGGACGGTCGCCGCGCTGGCGGCGTACATCGAAGCGCACGAGCCCGACCTCCCGGGTCTGCACAGGACAGTCCGGGTCATCCGGCTGGCGCGGGCGGACGTGCACCGGCAGCGGCAGCGGCAGACCGCCGATCAGGAAAGTTGAGCGTCATGACCCACTCGCTACCCGTCTCGCCGACGCAGCGGAGCATCTGGCTGGCCGAGCAGGTCAACCCGGGGCAGCCGGTCTACAACGTGCCGGTCGCGCTCCACCTGCGGGGCGAGCTCTCCCCGAACGGGCTGCGGGACGCCGTCGAGGCGCTCGTCCGCCGCCACCCCGCGCTGCGGACGAGGTTCGCGTCCGTCGCCGGCCTCCCCCGCCGGACCGTCCTCGACCATACCGACATCCCCGTCCGCGAACTCCGGCTGCCCGACGAGGCGGCGGCCCGGCAAGCGATGGCCGAGGAGATCGCGCGTCCCTTCGCCGTCGCCACCGACGCCCTCCTGCGGGTGTCCGTCATCCGGTACGCCGAGGACGAGTGCTTCCTGCTGCTGGTGTCCCACCACCTCGTGAGCGACGGCTGGTCGGTGAACGTCCTGCTGGAGGAGCTCGCCGCCCACTACCGGGCCGGCGCGGACCCCGCGCCCGTGCCCGACGAGCTGCCGCCGGCGCCCGGGCTCCCGCCGGTGGACGCCGCCACGGCCGAGGAGAACCTCGCCTTCTGGGAGCGGACGCTGCGCGACGCCCCCGCGGCGACGGAGCTGCCCGGCTCCGGACGCCGGGCAACGGCCCGCACCAACCGGGGCACGACGTCCCGGTTCACCCTGCCGGACTCCCTCTCCGCCGCCGTCCGCACGTTCAGCCGGACCCACCGGGTGAGCCCCGCCATGACGCTCCTCGCCGGGTTCGCCGCGCTGCTCACCCGCTACTGCGGGCAGCAGGACCTCGTCATCGGGACGTCGCTGGCAGGCCGGGACGATCCGCGGACGGACCGGCTGGTGGACTGCCTGGTCAAGGTGGTCCCGCTGCGGATCACCGCCGACCCGGACACCGACTTCGCCGGGCTGCTCGGCACCGCCCGGGACGCGTTCATCGACGCCCTGGAGCACCAGGACGTCGCCCTGGAGGACCTCGCCCGGCGGCTCGGCACCGACCGGGACGGCTCGCCGCTGTTCCGGATCCTGTTCGGCTACGCCCACGGGCACGCGGCGCCGCGGATGCCGGGTATGGAGACCGCCCACGTCCCGGTGAACACCGAGTCCGCCAAGTTCGACCTCACCTGGAACGTCAACGACGACGGCGAGCGGATCGAGATCGAGGTCGAGCACCGGACCGAGCTGATCGACGCGGAGCTGGTCGGGCGCCTGGCGGGGCACTGGTGCCGGCTGCTCGGGACTCTCCTGGCCGAGCCGGACGCACGCGTGGCGCGGGCCGGACTGCTGTCGGCCGAGGAGCGGGCGGAGCTCGTCGGGACGGCACCGGAACCGCGGGTGCGGTCGTCCGCGATGGAGCGGTTCGCCGCGCAGGTGGCGGCGGCCGGTGACCGCGTCGCGGTCACCGACGGCACCGGTGCGCAGCTGACCTACCGCGGGCTCGACGAGCGTTCGGCCCGGCTCGCCGCCCTGCTCGCCGGGGCCGGAGTGGGCCGCGGCGACCGCATCGGGCTGTGCCTCGGCCGCACCGCCGACATGGCCGCCGCCGTCCTCGCCGCCTGGCGGCTCGGCGCCGCCTACGTCCCCGTCGACCCCGACAACCCCACGGACCGGATCGCGTACGTCCTCGGCGACGCCCGGGTCCCGCTCGTCCTCGCCGACCCCGACACCGCCGGGAGCGTCCCGGCCGGCCCCTGGCGCACGCTCGTCACCTCCCAGGCGACGGACGCAGTCCACACCGGATCCGTCGGCCCGGAGGCCGGCGAACCCGCCTACGTCATCTACACCTCGGGCTCCACCGGCAGGCCGAAGGGCGTCGAGGTCACCCACGGCAACCTCGCCGCGCTGCTGGACGCCGGCGAGGAGACCGTCGGCCTCCGTGACACCGACGTCTGGTCACTGTTCCACTCCTTCGCCTTCGACTTCTCGGTCTGGGAGATCTGGGGTGCCCTCGCCCACGGCGGGCGCGTGGTGGTCGTCCCGCGCGACGTGACGCGCGACCCCGCGGCCTTCCTCGACCTGCTGGTCCGCGAGCGCGTCACCGTCCTGAACCAGACGCCCTCCGCGTTCCGCCAGCTCGTGGCCGAGGAGGAACGCCGGCCGCGGGGCGAACTGGCCCTGCGCCTGGTCGTGTTCGGCGGCGAGGCGCTCGACCTTTCCTCGGTCCGCACCTGGTGGCGCCGGCACACGCCCGACAGCCCCGTCCTCGTCAACATGTACGGCATCACCGAGACCACCGTCCACGTCACCTGGCAGGTCCTGGACGAGAAGCGGACCGGCGCCAGCAGCAGCCCGATCGGCCGGGCCCTCCCGGGCTACCGGGCGCTCGTCCTGGACGGCCACGGCGAGCCGGTGCCGGTCGGCGTGCAGGGCGAACTGTACGTCGGCGGCGATGCCGTGGCCCGGGGCTACCTCGGACGCCCCGGCCTCACCGCCCAGCGCTTCGTCCCCGACCCGTTCACCGACGTGCCCGGCGCCCGCCTGTACCGCAGCGGCGACCTCGCCCGCTGGACCGCCACCGGCGAACTCGAGTACCTCGGCCGCAACGACGACCAGGTGAAGATCCGCGGCTTCCGGATCGAACTCGGCGAGGTGGCGGCCGCGATCGGCCGGCACCCGTCCGTCCGGGGCGTCACCGTGGTCGTCCGCGAGGACACCCCCGGCGACCGCCGGCTCGTCGCCTACGCGGCCTGCCCCGACGGGGCGGACTCCCGCGAGCTGCGCGACTTCGCCGCCGTCCACCTGCCCGCCTACATGGTCCCCTCCGCGATCGTGACCCTGGAGGCCCTCCCGCTGACCCGGAACGGGAAGACCGACCACGCCGCCCTGCCCGCACCGGAGTTCTCCGGCGACGCCACCGCATACGTGGCGCCGCGCACCCCGGCCGAGGAGATCCTCTCCGGGATCTGGGCCGAGATCCTCCAGGTCGAGAAGGTCGGCACGAACGACGGCTTCTTCGACCTCGGCGGCGACTCCATCCGCGCGGTGCAGGTGGCCGCGGTCGCCCGCGGGCGCGGGCTCGGCATCGCCGTCGCCCAGATCTACGAGCACCGCACCCTCGCCGACCTCGCCGCCGCCGCCGACACGGCCTGCGACCGCGCGCGCACCGAGCCGTTCGAGCTCCTCTCCGCCGCCGACCGGGCCCGGATCGGCGACGGCCCCGAGTCCGAGCTCGACGACGCCTACCCCATGACGGCGCTGCAGGTCGGGATGATCTACCACATGGCGTCCGACCTCCAGGTACTCCCCTACGTCAACGCCGCGAGCTACCGCCTGCCGTACCGGTTCGACGAGGAGGCGTTCCGCCGCTCCGTCCGGGCCGTGGTCGCCCGGCACCCCGTGCTGCGGACCGGATTCGACCTGACGAGCTACGGCGAACCGCTGCAACTCGTCCACCGCCAGGCCGACCCACCGATCCTCGTCGAGGACCTGCGGGCGCTGGCGCCGGCGGAGCAGGACCGGGCCGTCGACGAGCTGATGGAGCGGGAGCGCCGCCCGTTCGACCTGGAACGGCCGCCGCTGCTGCGCTTCGCCGTCCAGGTGCTCACCGACGACAGCTTCCAGTGGACGCTGGTCGAGCACCACTCCATCCTCGACGGCTGGAGCCTGTGGTCGACGATCACCGAGATCCTCCTGCACTACACCCGGCTCCTGGACGGCGAGGGCCTGGCGCAACTCCCGCCCCCGGCCTCGGCCTACCGCGACTTCGTCGCCCTGGAGCAGCAGGCCTCGGCCTCGCCCGAGGCCCGGCGGTTCTGGTCCGAGACGCTCGCCGGGCACACCCTGCCGGAGCTCCCGGCGCTCGCCGGGCCGGCGCCCCGGCCCGCCGACCGGGAACTGCGCGGCGACGGCGCCAGCGGCGTGGTCGGCGCGTACGGCTGGCGCGACGCGCACCTCCCGGCCGGCCTGGGCCCGCGGGTCGGGGCGCTCGCCAAGCGCCTCGGCGTGCCGGAGAAGACCGTCCTGCTCGCGGCGCACCTCCAGGTGATCGCGGCGCAGACCGGCCTCGACGACGTCTGCTGCGGGGTCACGCTCAACGGCCGGCTGGAGGAGACCGGCGGGACGGAGGCCCGCGGGCTGTTCCTCAACACCGTGCCGTTCCGGCTCGCGGTGGGCGGCGGGCGCCGGTCCGACCTGGTCCGCCGGGTCTTCGAGGCGGAGGCCAGGATCCTCCCCCACCGCCGGATGCCGCTGGCCCGGATCCGGCAGCTCGCCGGCGGGCGCGACCTGTTCACGACGAACTTCACGTTCAACAACTTCCACGTCATGCGCGACACCATGGGCGACGGCGCACACGCGGACCTGCTCGGCGGCCTGGGCGAACTGACCGCCAGCCGCCGGGTGGAGCCGGCCGACGTCCCGCTCACCGTCACGTTCTTCCGCAACCCGCTGACGGACGGCCTGCAGCTGTGCATCGACTACGACGCCGGCCTGCTGAGCCCGGCCCAGGTCGACGAGATCGCCGAACAGCACGTCCGGGCCGTCGAGTCGCTGGTCACCGACCCGGAGGGCGAGCTCGGCGACCTGACCGGCGGGCTCACCGGCCCGGCGGGCGAGCTGACCGGCGAGCGCACCGACCGGGCGGGCGAACTGACCGGACCGGTCGCGGCCCCGGCCGGGCCGCGCACCGGGGCCGTCGCGCCGCAGGGCGTCCTGGAGCGGTTCGCGGCGCAGGTGGCCGCGAACGGTGACGGCCTCGCCGTCGCCGACGCGGCGGGCGGCCGGCTGACCTACCGCGGACTCGACGCACGCGCGGCCCAACTCGCCGCCCTGCTCGCCGGGGCCGGAGTGGGACGCGGCGACCGCGCCGGGCTCTGCCTCGGCCGCACCGTCGACATGGTCGCCGCCGTCCTCGCCGTGTGGCGGCTCGGCGCCGCCTACGTCCCGCTCGACCCCGACTACCCCGCGGGGCGGATCGAGTTCGTCCTCAAGGACGCGGACGTCCCGCTCGTCCTCACCGACCCCGACACCGCCGGCCGCATCCCGGACGGCCCCTGGCGCACCGTCGAGACCACCGGGGCGACGGACGCCGCCCACACCGGGCCCGTCCGCCCGGAGGCCGCCGAACTCGCCTACGTCATCTACACCTCGGGCTCCACCGGCACGCCCAAGGGGGTCGAGGTCGAGTGGCGGTCGCTGGACAACCTGGTGGCCGTCACGGACGAGGTCATGGCCCTGCGCCCCGACGACCGGCTCCTCCAGTTCGCGTCGCTGAGCTTCGACGTGTCCGTCGCGGACCTCGTGTCCGCCGTCACCACCGGCGCCACCTTCGTCGTCTCCCCCGGCGGGGCCGACCGCATCGGCGAGGGGCTGGTCGCGGCGATCCGCGCGCACCGGCCGACCGTCATCTCGATGCCGCCGAGCGTCCTGGCCGGCCTGGAGCCCGGCGACCTGCCCGCGCTGCGCCGGGTCGTCGTCGCCGGCGAGGCGCTGCCGGCGCCACTGGCCGCGCGCTGGGCCGCGGTGGCCGAGCTGGTCAACGCCTACGGCCCGACCGAGGCCACCGTCTACGCGACCGCCCACCAATGCGCCGCGGACGGCGACGTCCTGATCGGCCGGGCCGTCCCCGGCGCCGTCGCCCACGTCCTGGACGGGACCGGACGGCCGGTGCCGCCCGGGGCCCGCGGGGAGCTCTGCGTCAGCGGTGCCGGCGTGGCCCGCGGGTACCTGGGACGGCCGGGCCTGACCGCCGAGCGCTTCGTCCCCGACCCGTTCGGCGAGGTGCCCGGGGCACGCCTCTACCGGACCGGCGACGTCGCCCGCCGGACGGCGGCCGGCCCACTCGAGTACCTGGGGCGCACCGACGACCAGGTGAAGATCCGCGGCCTGCGGATCGAGCTCGGCGAGGTCGAGTCGCACCTGCGGGCGCACCCCGGGGTCGCCGCCGGCGCCGCCACCGCGCTCGGCGAGGGCGCGGAGCGCCGGCTGGTGGGGTACGTCGTCCCGGCCGCCTCCGCCCCGGTCTCGGCCGACGAGGTGCGCGCCTGGCTGGGCCGCCGGCTGCCGGCGTACATGGTGCCCTCGGCGGTGGTGGTGCTGGACGCGCTGCCGCTGTCGCCGAGCGGCAAGGTGGACCGCGCCGCGCTGCCGGCGCCCGTCCGCTCCGCTGCCGACCCGGCCGGGCACGTGGCGCCGCGGACCCCGCTGGAGGAGGCCCTGGCCCGGGTGTGGGCGGAGATCCTCCAGGTGGAGCGCGTCGGCGCGGAGGACGACTTCTTCGACCTCGGCGGCGACTCCATCCGGGCCGTGCAGATCGCCTTCCGGATCAAGCGCGAACTCGGCCTCCCGCTCAAGCCGGTCGACGTCCAGCTCCACCCCACGGTCGCGGAACTCGCGCACCGCCTCTCCGTCTGACGCTTCCTCAAGATCCTTGTAAGAAACACTACTTGTCATCCCAACCCATTGCGCCGTGGAGGTTGCCATGTCCAACGACGAACTCGACCTGGACTACAAGGTCGTGGTGAACGACGAGGAGCAGTACTCGATCTGGCCCGAGGCCCGGGAGAACCCGGCCGGCTGGCGGGACGCCGGCGCCCGGGGCAAGAAGCCGGACTGCCTGGAGTGGATCGAGCGGAACTGGACCGACATGCGGCCCAAGAGCCTGCGCAGCACCTGATCACGGTCGTTCGGGACGGAGTTGGAGGTACATCTGATGTCACACGGTCTGGACGCCCGGGAAGACGGGTCGGCTCCCGTCCCGGCACCTTTCTCGCCGGACACACCCGCCGCGGCGGGTACCGGCCGGCTGCCGCTGTCCCTGGCGCAGCAGCGGCTGTGGTTCCTTTCCAGGCTCGGGGAGTTCCGGGCCGGGTACAACATGCCCCGGGTGGTCCGGATCTCCGGGCCCCTCGACCGGACGGCGCTCACGGCGGCGCTCGGCGATGTCGTACGCCGCCACGCGGCGCTGCGGACGGTGTTCCCGGAGACCGCCGGGGAGCCGTGGCAGCAGGTCGTGGCCCCCGGCGAGGTCGCCGGGCGGTTCACCGTGGAGTTCGCCGAGTGCGCCGCCGGGGAGCTGGCGGGCCCGGTCGACCTGGCCTGCCGGCACGAGTTCGACTTGACCTCCGAACTCCCGGTGCGGGCCTGGCTGTTCGCTACCGGACCGACGGAGCACGTGCTGGTGCTGGTGCTCCACCACATCGCCGCGGACGGCTGGTCGCTCGGGCTCGTGGAGCGTGACCTCGGCACGGCCTACGCCGCCCGCCGGGCCGGCTCCGAGCCGGTCTGGCCCGCCCTGCCTCTGGAGTACCCGGAGCACGCGCTGCGCCAGCGCTCGGCGCTCGGCGCGGAGGACGACCCGCAGAGCCTCCTTGCCCGGCAACTCGACCACTGGCGCGAGGAATTGCGTGGCGCCCCGCAGGAGCTTCCGCTCCCCCGGGACCGGTCGCGGCCGCCGGCGGCGGGCCCCTCGCCGGCCGGGACGGTGCGGTTCGAGGTCGACGCCGACACCCACCGGGCGCTGGCGCGGCTGGCCCGCGAGCACCGGGTCACCCCGTTCGTGGCACTGCAGGCGGCGTTCGCGGCTCTGCTGAGCCGGCTGGGGGCGGGCACCGACATCCCGATCGGCGCGCCGGTGGACGGCCGGACGGACGAGGACCTCCAGGAACTCGTCGGCTTCTTCGTCAACACCCTGGTGTTCCGGGTCGACTGCTCGGGCGACCCGACCTTCGGCGACCTCCTGAAGCGGGTGCGGCGCACGGCCCTGACGGCCTTCGCCCACCAGGACGTCCCCTTCGACCGGGTGGTCGAGGCCGTCAACCCCGTCCGCACGGCGGCCGGCAACCCCCTCTTCCAGGTGAGCTTCTCGCTGGAGGCCGACGGGGACGGCGGTCTGGTCCTGCCCGGTCTGACGGTCACCGAGGAGCCGTTCGCGGCCGGTGCGGCCAAGTTCGACCTCAGCCTCGGTCTGACCGAACACCGTGAGGACGGGCAGCCGGCCGGCCTGAGCGGCGTGCTGGAGTACGCCGAGGACCTGTTCGACCGGGCCACGGTCGAGGCCCTGGCCCGCCGCTGGCAGCTGCTGCTCGCCGGGGCGCTGGCCGAGCCGGAGCGGCCGCTCGGCGAACTCCCGGTGATGGACGGGGCCGAGCGGCAGTGGCTGCTCGGCCTGGGCAACGGGCCCGAGGGCGTGCTGCCCGAGGTGCGGCCGTCTGCCGTCGAGCGGTTCGCGGCCCAGGTCGCGGCGGTCGGCGACCACACCGCCGTCACCGACGGCTCCGGCACCCGGCTGTCCTACCGTCAACTCGACGAGCGCGCCGGCCGGATCGCCGCACTGCTGGCCGAGGAGGGCGTCCGGCGGGGCGACCGCGTCGGGCTCTGCCTCAGCCGCTCCGTCGACATGGTCGCCGCCGTGCTCGCCGTCCTGCGGCTCGGCGCCGCCTACGTCCCCGTCGACCCCGACTACCCGCCGGCCCGCCTCGAGTTCATCCTCGACGACGCCCGGGTGCCTATCGTCCTCACCGACCCCGGTACCGGTGGCCGCGTCCCGGACGGGCCGTGGCGCACCCTCGACGCCACCCGGACGACCGACGCCGCCGGCCCGGCGCCCGTACGGCCCGGACCGGCCGAACTCGCCTACGTCATCTACACCTCGGGCTCCACCGGCCGGCCCAAGGGCGTCGAGGTCACCCACGGCAACCTCGCCGTGTTCCTGGCCTCCACGCAGATCCTCTCGGACGTGTCGGACACCGACGTGTGGACACTGTTCCACTCGCTCGCCTTCGACTTCTCGGTCTGGGAGATCTGGGGCGCGCTGGCCTTCGGCGGCCACCTGGTCGTCGTCCCCCGCGAGGCGGGGATGGACCCGGACGCGTTGCACGGACTGCTCGCCCGCGAAGGGGTCACCGTCCTGAGCCAGACACCGTCCGCCTTCCGGCAGTTCGTGGCCCGGGAGGAGCGGCACCCGCTGGACGCGCTGCGGCTGCGGCTGGTCGTGCTCGGCGGCGAGGCGCTCGACCTCGCGACCGTCGGCAAGTGGCAGCGCCGGCACCCCGCGGACGCCACCCGGCTGGTGAACGCCTACGGCGCCACCGAGAACACGGTCCTCACGACCTGGCGGGTGATGGCCCCCGTCGGGACCGGGCCCGCCGCCGCGGCCGAGGGGAACGTCTCCCCCATCGACGGGACCATCCCGGGCTGGCGGCTGGTCGTCCTGGACTCCCGCGGCGAGCCGGCGCCCACCGGGGTCGTCGGCGAGATCCACGTCGGCGGTCCCGGCGTGGCCCGCGGCTACCTCGGACGCCCGGGCCTGACCGCCGAACGCTACCTCCCGGACCCCTTCGCCACCGAACCCGGCGGCCGGCTCTACCGGACCGGCGACCTGGGCCGCTGGAACACCGCCGGCGAACTGGAGTACTGCGGCCGTACCGACGACCAGGTCAAGATCCGCGGCTTCCGCATCGAACTCGGCGAGATCGAGGCCGCGATCGCCCGGCACCCGTCCGTCCAGGGCGTCACCGTGGTCGTCCACGAGTCCACCCCCGGCGACCCCCGACTGGTCGCCTACGCCGCCTGCCCCGACGGGACGGACTCCCGCTCACTGCGCGACTTCGCCACCGGCCACCTGCCCGCCTACATGGTCCCCTCCGCGATCGTCGTCCTGGACGCGCTGCCGCTGACCCGGAACGGGAAGATCGACCGCGCCGCCCTGCCCGCACCGGAGCTCTCCGCCCGGTCCGCCGGCCGCGAACCCGCGAACGCGACCGAAGAGGCCCTGTGCGGGCTGTTCGCCGAAGTCCTGGAGCTGGAGCGGGTCGGGGTCGAGGACGCCTTCTTCGAGCTCGGCGGACACTCGCTGCTGGTCATCCGGCTGGTGGACCGGATCCGCTCCGCCCTCGGCGTGGAACTGTCCATCCGGGCGGTGTTCGAGGAGCCGACCCCGGCCGGCCTGGCCGCGACCGTCGCCCTCGGGCAGCGGGCCCGCACGGCCGTGCGCCCCGCGGTACGCCCGGAGCGCCCGCCGCTGTCCTTCGCCCAGCGCCGCCTGTGGTTCCTCAACGAGCTCGACGGCGGGGCGGCCTACAACATCCCGTACGCGGCGCGTCTGTCGGGCGCCCTGGACGTCGAGGCGCTGAACGCGGCCCTGGCCGACGTCGTCGACCGGCACGAGTCGCTGCGCACCGTCCTGCCCACCGAGGACGGCCGCCCCTGGCAGCAGGTCCTGACCGGCCGTGAGGCCCGGACGGACCTGACCGTCACCGACACCACGCCGGACGCGCTGGAGGCCGAGCTCGCCGAGGAGAGCAACAGGGTCTTCCGGCTCACCACCGAACCCGCCCTGCGCGCCCGCCTCTTCCGCCTCGCCCCGGACGAGCACGTCCTCCTGCTGGTCGTCCACCACGTGGCCTGCGACGGCTGGTCGCTGGAGCCGCTGCTCGACGACCTCGCCGAGGCGTACGCGGCGCGCCGCACCGGCACGGCACCGGCCTGGCCGCCGCTGCCCGTCCAGTACGCCGACTTCACGCTGTGGCAGCGGGACCTGCTCGGCGCCGAGGACGACCCGGCGAGCCGGCTCTCCCAGCAGACCGAGTACTGGCGCCAGGCCCTGGCCGGCATCCCCGACCAGCTCGCGCTGCCCTTCGACCGGCCGCGGCCGGGCACGGTCAGCCTGCGCGGCGGGGAGGTCGCGATCGAGGTCGGCCCGGCCCTGCACGCCGCCCTGGCCGCCGCCGCGCGGGCCCACGACTGCACCGTGTTCATGGCGCTGCAGGCCGCGGTGGCCGTGGTGCTGTCCCGCTCCGGCGCCGGGCCGGACATCCCGCTGGGCACGGCCACCTCCGGGCGCGCCGACGCCGTGCTGGACGGCCTCGTGGGCTTCTTCGCCAGCACCCTGGTGCTGCGCACCGACGTCTCGGGCGACCCGACCTTCACCGAACTCCTCGGCCGGGTCCGGGAGACCGACCTCGCCGCCTACGCCCACCAGGACGTCCCGTTCGAGACCCTGGTCGAGGCGCTCAACCCGGCCCGGGTGCCCGGGGCCAACCCGCTGTTCCAGGTGAGCGTCTCCATGCTGAACAGCATCAGCGCGGAGCTCGCCCTCCCGGGGCTGGCGGTCGCCTCCCACGACCTGAGCATGGGGATCTCGGCCTTCGACCTGTCCTTCGTGTTCGGCGAGCGCCCGGGTGGCGACGACGCAGCCGGGACGGCCACCGGCCTGGTCGCCGCGATCGGGTACAACGCCGACCTGTTCGACCACGCCACCGTCGAGGGCATCGCCGACCGGCTGGTGCTGGTGCTGGAGGCGATGGCCGCCGATCCGGGCCGCCGGGTCGGCGAGGTGGAGCTGCTCTCCGCCCGGGAGCGGCACCTGGTCCTGCGGGACTGGAACGACACCACCACCGAGGTGCCGGCGGGGACGGTGCCCGAGCTCTTCGCCGCCCGGGCCGCGCACACCCCCGCAGCCCCGGCGGTACGGTACCTCGGCACCGAGCTGACCTACGGCGAACTCGACGCCCGCGCCAACCGGCTGGCGCACGAGCTGATCGCCCGCGGCATCGGGCCGGGCCGCCTGGTGGCCCTCGCGCTGCCCCGCTCGGAGCAGATCGTGGTGGCCCTGCTCGCGGTCCTGAAGGCCGGGGCGGCCTACCTCCCGGTCGACCCGTCCTACCCCGCCGACCGCGTCGCCTTCATGCTCCGGGACGCGGCCCCGGCCTGCGTGCTCAGCACCGGGGAGGTGGCCGCCGGACTGCCCGGGAGCCCCGGCCTCCCGGTCCTGGCGCTGGACGACGAGCACGTGCGGCACTCGGTCGCGGACCGGCCGGCCACCGCGCCCGGCGACGCGGACCGCACCGCACCGCTGCTCCCCGCCCACCCGGCGTACGTCATCTACACCTCGGGGTCGACGGGCCGCCCGAAGGGCGTGGCCGTCTCCCACCGCGGCATCCCCAGCATGGTGCGCGCCCAGGCGGCGACGCTCGGCGTCGACGGCCGCAGCCGGGTGCTGCAGTTCGCCTCGATGAGCTTCGACGCCTCCGTCTGGGACACCTGGATGGCGCTGCTGACCGGCGGGTGCCTGGTCGTCGTTCCCGAGTCCGACCGGATCCCGGGCCCGGCCCTGGCGGACTTCCTGCGCGTCCACGGCATCACCCACGCCACCCTGCCGCCCGCCGTGGTCCTCGCCACCGAGTTCGACGAGGACGTCGCCGGGGTCACGCTGATCACCGCCGGCGAGGCCTGCACGCCCGCCGTCCTCGACGCGGCCCGCCACTTCGCGAAGGTGGTCAACGCCTACGGCCCCACCGAGTCCACGGTGTGCGCGACCATGCGCACCGTCGACGGGGTGCCGCAGGCCGTCCCGATCGGCCGGCCGGTGGCGAACACCAGGGTGTTCGTGCTGGACGCGCTGCAGCGCCCCGTCCCGCCCGGCGTGCCCGGGGAGCTGTACCTCGCGGGGGCCGGGCTGGCCACCGGCTACCTGAACCGGCCCGCGCTGACCGCGGAGCGCTTCCTGCCCAACCCCTTCGGCGCGCCCGGCGAGCTGATGTACCGCACCGGCGACCTGGTGCGATGGACCGCGGACGGCGAGCTGGTCTTCCTCGGCCGGACGGACGAGCAGATCAAGATCAGGGGCTTCCGCGTCGAGCCCGGCGAGGTCGAGGCGGTGCTCACCGGCCACCCGGAGGTCGCCCACGCCGCGGTGATCGCCCGCGAGGACCGCCCGGGGGACGTCCGGCTGGTGGCCTACGCCGTCCTGACGGCCGGTCAGGAGCCGCAGGACGACCGGGACCCCGCCGCGCTGCGGCGGTACGCGGCCGAGCACCTGCCGGAGTACCTCGTCCCCGGTGACGTGGTGGTCCTCGACCACCTGCCGCTGACGCCGAGCGGGAAGCTGGACCGCAAGGCCCTGCCCGCGCCCTCGGCGAACGGCCCCGCAGGGGCCGGCCCGGCCGACGGGGACGCCCCGGACGACCCGCGGGTGGCCGTCCTGGTCCGGCTCTTCGCGCAGGAGCTCGGGCTGGACCGGGTCGGCCCGAACGACTCGTTCTTCGAGCTGGGCGGTCACTCGCTGCTGGCGACCCGGCTGATGGGCCGGATCCGCGCCCTGCTCGGCGCCGAGATCGGCATCGCGACGCTGTTCGAGGCGCCCACCGCCGCGGGTCTCGCGTCCCGGCTGGACGAGGTCCCGGCCGACCCGTACGCCAACGTCATCGAGCTCCGGCGCGGCCGGGCGAGCAGCCGTCCGGTCTTCTGCATCCACCCCATCGGCGGGCTCAGCTGGTGCTACAGCTCCGTCCTGCCCCACCTGGAGCGCGACCAGCCGGTCTACGGGATCCAGGTGACGGAGAGCCACGGCCGCTTCAAGCCGGTGGAGTCGCTCGACGCGCTGGCCCGGCGCTACGCGGACCTGATCACCGCGACGCACCCCGACGGCCCGTACGTCCTCATGGGCTGGTCGCTGGGTGGGGTGCTGTCCTACGAGGTCGCCCGCCTGCTGGAGGCCTCCGGGCGGGCGGTCGACCTGGTCGTCCTCTACGACGCCTGGCCGTACGAACGGCCGGTGACGCCCGAGGAGCTGGACGGCGACTTCGCCGCCTGGGTGACCGGCGAGGTGATCGCCGGCCCTACCGCCGACGGCGCCCTCGACGCCCGCCAGAGCCGGGCCCTGGTCCGCGCGGCCAAGGGTGTCGCCGCGCTCCTCGGGCCGCCGCACCGGGACGGCTACCACGGACGGGTCCTGAGCATCGCCGCCGCCAAGACCGTCGCCGAGCGGGGCTCCGCGGAGGAGGCCTGGCAGCCGTACCTCACCGCGGCCGAGCACCACGTGGTGGACTCCGACCACGACGCGATGATGACGCCCCTCGTCATGGAGCAGTCGGGGCCGCTGGTGACGGCCGCCCTGAAGGCCCCGACCGCCCTGAAGGCCGGAACGGAGGCCGTCCGTGACTGACCACCGCACGCCCGGCCTCGACATCGACCCCAGCCTCGACCGGGACCTCGACCCCGACCTGGACATCCCGGACCCCCGCGATCCGCGTCCGCTCGGCGACGACCGCCTCGTCTTCATCCGGCCGGTGCTCGAACCGGGCGGGAAGGTCGTCGCCGGGAACTTCTCCTACTACGACGCCTCCGAGGACACCGCCGGATTCGAGGAGGCCCGGGTCCGCTACGCGTTCGGCACCGAGCGGCTGTTCATCGGCCGCTTCTGCTCCATCGCCGCGGGCGTGACCTTCGTGATGGCCGGCGCGAACCACGTCTTCGACGGGCCGACGGGCTACCCGTTCCTCAGCTTCGAGGGCGACTGGCGCGACGGCCTGATCGACGACCTGATCGCCCGGGGGCCGGGCCGCAAGGGCGACACCCGGATCGGCAACGACGTCTGGATCGGCCGCGGCGCCACGATCATGCCCGGGGTGACCATCGGCGACGGCGCCATCATCGGCGCCGGCGCCCTGGTCGCCTCCGACGTGGCGCCCTACCGGATCGTGGGCGGCAACCCGGCCCGGGTGATCCGCGCCCGCTACGGCCCCGAGGACGTCGAGCGGCTGCTCACGGCCCGCTGGTGGGACTGGCCGGTGGCGGCCGTCTCCCGGCACCTCCCGGAGCTGGTCCTCGGCCGGCCCGAACAGATCCTGTCCATCGCGCGGGCCGAGCAGCTGCTCGGCCCGGCGCCGGCCACCACCCAGGGGAGCGCATCATGACGAAGACAACCGGAAGCCCTGGGGCCCGTCTTCACACGGCCGCAGGCGGGGGTTCGAAGACGGGCCGCGGGGCCCCGCCGGCGGTCGACCTCGCGGACCCGGCCCTGTACGGGGCCGGCGACCCGGAGGCGGTGTGGGCCGGGCTCCGCCGCGACCACCCCGTCCACTGGAACGACTCCCCGGACGGCAGCGGCTTCTGGGCCGTCTCCCGGCACGCCGACGTCCAGCGGGTGCTCAAGGACACCGCGACCTTCACCTCCGCCCAGGGCATGCGGATCGGCCACAACCCGACCGCCACCGCCGAGGCCGCCGGGAAGATGCTCATCGTCACGGACGCGCCCCGGCACGGGAAGATCCGGCGGGTCATCAGCTCGGCGTTCACTCCGCGCACGGTCGCCCGCCTGGAGGAGAACATGCGGACGATCGTGCGCGAGGAGCTGGAGCCGGTGCTGGCGGGTGAACCCTGCGAGTTCACCGACTTCGCCGCCGTCCTGCCGGTGGCGGTGATCTGCGACCTGCTGGGCGTGCCGAAGAGTGACTGGGGGTTCATGCTGAAGTCCACCCGGGCCGCCTTCGGTGCCTCCGACGTCGACCCGATCGCCCGGCTCGAAGCACACGCCGCCATGCTCGCCTACTACGCCGACCTCGTCGACTTCCGCCGCGACGAACCGGGCGAGGACGTCATCAGCGCCATGGTGAACGGCCTCGTCGACGGCGTGCCGCTCACCGACGAGGAGATCTTCCTCAACTGCGACGGCCTCATCTCGGGCGGCAACGAGACCACCCGGCACGCCACCGTCGGCGGGCTCCTCGCCCTCGCCGCAAACCCCGACCAGTGGCGGCTGGCCTCCTCCTCCCCCGACCTGATGGACGGCGTCGTCGACGAGATCCTGCGCTTCACCAGCCCGGCCATGCACGTGCTGCGCACGGCCGCCCGGGACACCGAGATCGCCGGCCGGCCGATCAGGGCCGGCGACCCGGTGACGGTCTGGATGCCGTCGGCGAACCGGGACGAGACGGTCTTCGAGGCGCCGGAGCGCTTCGACGTCCGGCGCACGCCCAACCCGCACGTCGCCTTCGGCGTGGGCCCGCACTTCTGCCTGGGCGGCGCCCTCGCCCGCACCGAACTCCGCGTCCTTTTCTCCGAGTTGCTCGCCCAGGCCGGAAGCGCCGAACCGGCCGGTCCAGCCCGCAGACTGCACTCCAACCTCATCTGGGGCTACGAGTCCGCACCGGTCCTGCTGCACCGCCGTGACGGCCGGGAGAGGCGGTGAAGCCGCTCGCGGACCCCCGGTTCCGCCGCCTGCTCATCGGCCAGGCGCTCTCGGGCTTCGGCAGCAGCGCCCTGTACCTGACCCTGGGCATCTGGGCCAAGGACCTCACCGGCAGCAACGCCGCCGCCGGCGGGGTGGAGGCCGCCCTCGGCGCGCCCATGCTGCTGTCGCCGCTCTTCGGCCACCTGGCCGACCGGGTGCGGCGGCGCCCGCTGCTCATGGTCACCAACGCCCTCATGGCGCTGGCCGTGCTGTCCCTGCTCACCGTGCACGGCGGCGAACAGCTGTGGATCATCTACCTGGTGGCGGTCTGCTACGGCGTGGCCTTCGGCGTCCTCGGCGCCGCATCGGCCGGAATCCGCCGGGACCTCCTCCCCGACGACCAGCTGACCGGCGCCAACGCGATCCTCCAGACGACCGGTCAGGGGCTGCGCATCATCGCCCCGCTGGTCGGCGTGGCGGTCTACGCGGCCGCCGGCGGCGGAACGCTCGCCGTGCTCAACTCCCTGACCTTCCTGGCCGCGATCCTGGCGCTCGCCGGCCTGCGGGTCGAGGAGTCGGTCGGACCGAAGCCGTCCCACGAGCCGTTCCTCCGCAGCGCCCTCGCGGGCATCCGGCACATCGGCGCCACACCGGTGCTGGCCCAGATCGGCTACGCCGCGGCCTGCGCGTTCTGCGTCATCGGCCTGAGCCAGACCGTCATGTTCGCGGTCGTGGACGAGGGGCTGGGCCGGCCGCCCTCGGCGCTCGGCGCGCTCAACGCCGTCCAGGGCGTCGGCGCGGTGGTCGGCGGCCTCACGGTCTCCGCACTGATCCGGCGGGTCGGCATGGCGCGCACCGCCGGTCTCGGCATCGGCGCGTTCACCGTGGCGGCGCTCGCCTACTGCGTGCCGCACCTGGCGTTCGTCGTCGCGGGCGAGGTCGCGGACGGGATCGCCATCACGTGGATCATGGTGGTGCTGTCGTCCGCGGCGCAGCTCCACACGCCGTCCCGGCTCCAGGGCCGCGTCAACGCCGTGTGCACGATGCTGGTGCTGGTCCCGCAGTCGCTGTCGATCGCCGCCGGCACGGTCCTCATCGACCGGTTCGACTACCGGACGCTGCTGGTCGTGATGGCGGCGGTCACCGTGGCCTGTGCCGCCGTGCCGGTGCTGAGGCCGGCCGTCGCACTCACCGAGCGGACGTTCGTGACCGCGGCGCCGGCCGAACCGACGGGCCGGGACGCCGCCAACTCCGGCCACGCGGCTCAGCGCTGAGGCCGGCGGCCGGCCCCCGTCCCGCCGTCGTCGGCGGGGCGGGGGCCGGGCCTCGGCGTGCGGCTCCGCCCCGGTTCGGCGGTGAGTCGGCAATTCCGGGCTCGTGACCGGATCTCGGTGAGACGTGCCCTCCAGCGACAGTGCCGCTGTACCTGGGTGCCCCACACCGCCGACGTGGATCCGGGGGTGGGGCCGGTTCGGGGACACATCCGCGCTCGGTTGCGCCCTCACCCCGCCGACGGCCCGGGCGCGGGCGGCTGCTGGTCGTCCGTCGTCCAGGCGCCGACGCCGAGGCGTCCGGTGGTGCCCAGGTCGAGTTCCGGGGTGACCATCACGGGAGCCGCGTCCGGGGTGGCACGGACCCGCACGTAGGGGGCGCCGACCGGGCCGCCGGCCTCGGTGGTGTTGCGCCAGACCAGGGTGGCCCGGGCGCCCTCCCCCGGCTGCAGCGCGATCTTCCGCGGCGGGTCGTCCGCGCCGGTGCCCGTGGCGATCCGAGCGCCGCCCCGCAGGACGCTCACCCCGTCGATCGGTTGGTGTTCCAGGTCGAGCAGTTGCAGCTCCGGGTATCCGTTGACGGTCACCGTGGACGTCCCGCAGTTGCGCAGGTGCAGGCCGACCACGCGCAGGCCCATCGCGGCGTCGCCGTCGTCCGCGTACAGCCGCAGCCCGGACGCCGGACACGGGCCGCCGGGGTGCGGGGCCTCGGCGCTGGGCACGCTGCGGACCTTGAGGATCTTCACCTGCCGGCCCGCCCCCGGCCGCGCCGACCCGGGCCCGTCCAGGTCGACCCGCCCCTTCTCGATGGCCCCCGGGGCGAGCGAGGCCACGGTGCGCGTCACGTTGTCCAGCACGCCCCCGGACGCGTCGACCCGACTGAACGTCACGGTGACATCGGACGGTTCACTGCCGAGGTTGGTCACCTCGTACTCCGCGCAGACCGCATTGGCGGCGGTGATCCGCACGCCGCCCCGGGCGGGCCCGGACGGCGCCTGCGCCCCTGCGGACGGCGACGCCTGCGGCATCCCGCACGGCCCGGCGGTGCCGGACGCCGACGGAGTACCGTCCGCACCGGCCGTGCGGGAGCCACAGCCCGCGAGCAGGGCGGTGGCGACCGCCACGGCGGCCACGGCGGCGGCCGGCCGGCGGGCCGTCAGCAGCGGGCCGGTCTTCTCGAATCGATGCATCGGACGATGCGATCACGCACCACCCGGGACGGCTGTGAGCCGCGCCACTTCCCGTGCAACAGCCCTGCAACGCCGCGGAGCTCGATGACGCACGGACTTGGTGCCGACGGGTGCGGCGGCGTCGCTGGGGCCCCGACCGACGCCCGGGTCGCGCCGGTGAGCACGGTCCGAAGGGACCCGGGCGGTGGCGTTTGCGCGCCGTGCCGCCCGGGTCCCTTCGGGTACCGGGGATCAGCCGGCGGTGACCGCGGTGTCGTCGATCACGAAGCTGGTCTTGAGGGAGGAGTCCTCGGTACCGGTGAACTTGATCGTGACGGCCTTGCCCTGGAAGGCCGACAGGTCCAGCGTGCGCTGGACGTAGCCGGACGTGGCGTCAGCGTTGGAGTACGTGGCCAGGGTGGTCGTCGTGGTTCCGTCGACGACCTGGACCTTGAGGGTGTCGTACGCCGTGGTGCCGGTCTCCCCGGTGGCGATCTTGATCCAGAAGGAGAGCTTCGGCGCGGTGGCGGTCGCCGGGACGGTCACCGTCTGCGAGAGCGTGTCGGTGTGGGCGGAGCCGTAACCGTTCAGCCAGGCGTAGTACGAGCCGGTGCGCGGCAGCTGGCCCGCGTCCTTGGTGACGACACCGGACGTCGAGGTCCAGGAGGTCGCGCCGGACTCGAAGCCGGGGTTGAGCAGCAGGTTGCCGCTCGGAGCCGGGGGCTCGGTGGTGCCGCCGCAGGTGGTGGCGGTCGGGGCGACGGAGACGGCGCTCCAGGCCTTCTCGACCGCGGCGCACTGGGTGCTGCTCGCACCGTACAGGTCCTTGGCGGCCTTGACGGTGGCGGTGCGGGCACCGGGGTAGTTGGTGTTGGAGGTCATGTAGGTCGACAGCGCGCGGTACCAGATCTTGGTGGACGCGTCGTTGCCTATACCGGTGACGGTGGAGCTGTTGCAGGTCGGGCTGTTGCCCCACTGCGACTGGCCGGAGCCGGCGGCGAGCAGGTAGAAGAAGTGGTTGCCGACGCCCGAGGAGTAGTGCGGGTCCAGGCCGGCGGTGCCGGTCGACCAGCACTTGACCGAGGCGCCGTCCTTGCTGGGGTCGTCCATCCAGCGCAGCGGCGTGCCGTTGCCGTTGATGTCGATCTTCTCGCCGATGAGGTAGTCGGGTGCGTCCGCCGCGTTGTTGGCGTTGAACTCCACCATCGTGCCCATGATGTCGGACGTGGCCTCGTTCAGGCCGCCCGCGTCGCCGCTGTAGACCAGGCCGGCCGTGGCGGCGGTGACGCCGTGGCTCATCTCGTGGCCTGCGACGTCGATCTCGGTGAACGGCTTGGAGCCGACGGCACCGTCGCCGTAGATCATCGAGAAGCTGTCGTCGTCCCAGCCGGCGTTGCCGTAGTTGGTGCCGTAGTGGACGAAGGAGCGGGCGCCGACGCCGTCGTTCTTGATGCCGTTGCGGCCGAGGACGTTCTTGTAGAAGTCCCAGGTGGCCTGGATGCCGTAGTGGGCGTCCACGGCGACCGTGGCACGGTCGGTCAGGGCGTTGTTGCCCCAGACGTTGTCCGTGTCGTTGAGGGCCGCGCCCCAGCCGGCGGGCGGGGAGTCGTTGGCGACGGTCTTGTTCTGCGCGTCCCGCGTCTCGCCGTTGCCCCGGGCGGGGTCCTTGAGGGTGTAGCCGGAAGTGGAGTTCTGGGTCGTGCTGACGGTGACGTTGCCGACCTGGTATCCCTTGCCCGTGCCGTCGGCGGTCGCGGCGGCGAGCGCGGCGGCCGGCTGGGCGGCGGGTGCGGCGGCGGTCTTGGGCTGCACGCCCTCGTGCAGAAACGCCGAGAAGGTGTCCCAGCTCTCACCGGTGTCACCGGTCTTCGCGTCCACCAGGACGTGGAAGTGACTGGGCGCCTGGTCGGGGCCGGTGCCGTTGACCGTGACCTCCCAGACCAGCTTCGGCGTGGCCGCGGTGGCGTCGACCTTCAGCACGGCCGTGGCGTCGCCCTTGGTACCGCGGAAGAGCTTGACGCCCTTGGCTATCGCCTGCCTATCGGTGACTGAGGGGGTCACCGAGAGACTGAGCGGCGCTTCGAGGGTGAGGGTGGTGGAGTCCAGCCGGCCGCCGGGGGTGGAGTGGACGATGACGTCGCCGCCCCGGACCGGCAGGCCCTGGTAGGTGCGGTTGAAGTGGACGTGGCGAGTGCCGTCGGGGTCCACCTGGACGTTGGCGGCCTGGAACTCGTCCTGGACACCGGCCTTGACCGCGTGGGGGTTGGCGGCGATCTGGTCAGCAGCGTCCTGCAGAGCTCTGCTGTTGGGGGCCTTGGGCTCGGGGCTGGTGGCGGGTGCGGCGGACGCGGTGACGCCGGCGCCGACTATCACGAGGCTGCTGACCACGAGGGTGAGCGAGCCGTTCAGAAGGGATCTCTTCATAGCGCCGAAGCGTGCTCCGACATATGAATGCACGTCAACGCATACCAATTCTGTGGAAATTCACAGATTTCCATCAGCCGGCCAACTGAACGGACGCAACCCTGGAGATCACCTGGCAACAAGGCCCCCAACCTGGGAGTTTCCACCTGGCGGCGCTCACCGCCCCCTGGCCGACCAAGGCGGGCACGTGATCCATCTCACCGCGGCCAGAGGCTTCCTGAGAGGAGGTGATCTCACACCGCAGCGGGCGAATCACCCGGAGTTCGAGCGGTCGTCGCAGGTGGCGGGCCGGTCGGGTGGCGGCCCGGCCGCCGACCCGCCCCCAGTCCCGGGGACGGCGCCCAGCACCACCGGATCCAGCCGGAACGCAGACGTCGACACGGCCGCCAGCAGGTGATGCACGCGGCGACCCGCTCAACACCGGACGCCCCTGGCCCATGTGACGACCACCCTGCCCCGACCTGCCCCCGGATCGCCGCCTTGGACGCCACACGGGGTCCCACCTCGCCCACATCGACCCCGCCCTCAGGGCCGACGTCACCGCAAGCCGGCTGCAGGCTCTGCTGGCATGTCCGCAGGCTGCCATGGCTGCCGGGCTGACGTCGCGCGGTTGTCCGGCCGAGGACGCCGCTCCGCGGAGTGTCAGCCACGCGGCTCAACGGTCCGACGCCGCCGTCCCCCGCCGCCCGGGGTAGTCGCCCGGGCGGCGGGGGGCGCGGTTTCCGGTCCGCCCGGCGGGCAGCGGAGCAGGGGCGGTCGGTGTGGCACCGTCAGAAGGTGAGGTTCCAGGCGTCGATCGTGCCGGTGTCGCCGGAAGCGCCGTCCTTCACGCGGAGCTTCCAGGTGCCGTTCGCCGCGCTCGCCGAGGCGTTGACGGTGTAGGTCTTGGCGACGTTGTCGGCGCTGTCGTTGTTCGCGAAGTCCTCCAGGACGTAGACCGTGCCGTCCGGGGCGACCAGGGAGAGGACGAGGTCACCGCGGTAGGTGTGCTTGATGTCCACGCCGACCTTGAGGGCGGCGGGGGCGTTGCCGGTCACGCCGGTGACGGCGATCGGGCTCTCCACGGTGGCGTTGTCGGTGATCGCCGCGTCGGTCAGGTTCTCGAAGTACGTGCCGGTCGGCGGCGTGGTGGTGCCGCCGACCGCCTTCAGCGCGTCGACCTGGCCCTCGCCGAAGAACGCGTTGTTCGCGGTGGTGCCGGTGCAGCGGCCGTCCGAGGCGGGGCAGGCCAGGTCGCCCGCCTGGGTGGCCAGGCGGGCCCGGATGCCGGCCGGGGTGAGCGTCGGGTCGGCACTCGCGATCAGCGCGGCCACACCGGTGACGTGCGGGGAGGCCATCGAGGTACCGCTCTTGGTGCCGTACTTGCCGCCGGGCAGGGTGGAGTAGACGCCGGTGGCGCCGTCCCCGCCCGGTGCGGCGACATCGATGACGCCCTTGCCGAAGTTGGAGTAGGAGGCCTTGCCGCTGCCGCTGCCCGTGGCAGCGACGGTCACCACGCCGGGAAGTTCGGTGGGGATGTCGAGGCAGGCGTTGCTGATGGTCCGGGTGACCGGGGTCGAGTCGTTCGGACTCTCCGAGTCGGTCGTCTTGTTGGCCAGGTCGTAGTTCGAGTTGCCGGCCGCCGCGACCTGCAGCGAGCCCTTGCCCTCGGCGTACTCCTGGGCGCGCTTGACGCCCTCGATGAGGGCCGCCTGGTCGGCGTCGTTCGGGCAGTTGAACTGCCACGGGTCGGTGTAGTAGCTGTTGTTGGTCACCTTGAAGCCGTGGTCACCGGCCCAGACGAAGCCGCAGACGGTGTTCTCGGCGTAGAAGAGGGTGCTGGTCGGCTCGGCGATCCGGACCGAGGCGATCTTCACGCCGGGCGCGACGCCGATGACGCCCTTGCCGTTCTTGGCGGCCGCGATGGTGCCGGCGACGTGGGTGCCGTGGGTGTCCACGTCGCGCCAGGCGCCGGTGCGGGCGTCGGGCTTGCCGTAGGCGCAGGAGACGGAGTCGGCGGCGTCGAAGTTCGGTGCGAGGTCCTGGTGCTGGTCGTCGACGCCGGTGTCGAGCACGCCGACCTTGACGGTGGGCGAGCCGGTGGTCACGGCCCAGGCCTGGTCGGCCTTGATCTGGGTCATGTCCCAGCGGTTGGACTCGGTGAGCGTGGTGGCGGTCTGGGCCGGGTTGGCGGGCAGCGCGGGGCTGTACGCGTCGGCCGGGACGTCGGAGGTGCGGGTCGCGCCGACCTGCTGGATGCCGGCGACGCCGCGCAGTGCGGCGGCGAACCCGGCGTTGGTCGAGTGGGCGACGGTCACGCCGATCGCGTCGTAACTCGCGAAGACCGTTCCGCCCTTGGCGGTGACGGCGGCTTTGGCGGCGGCGGTGTCGGCGGGCGCGCTGATCACCAGGTAGGAGCGGGTCCCGGCCGCCCAGCCGGCGAGGGCCTGTTGGGCTGTGGCCGGGGCGGCGGCAGCTGCGGCGAGTCCGGCCGGTGCGGCGGGTACGGCCGGTGCGGCCACCGGGGCTCCGACGGCGTCGGGGGTCAGGGCCGTCGTGGGGGCGGCGGCGGCCGGCGTGGCGGGGGCGGCCAGCGCCGTGGCGGCGAGCGCGGCGAGGGCGGCGGCCGGGCGGCCCAGCCGCCGGGATATCAGGGGTGACACGTGCGTCCTCCGTTCGGCCCGCGCGTGAGGGGATCGCACGGGTGTTTGAACGCAACATGCCAGAACGATGCACTCTTGGGGAAGGCTTTACGCATGACGGCTTGTCACAAGCGTGTCAACTTTTGATGTCGCCCACTCCCCCCGCACGGAAGACCGGGAGGGAAGGGGCGTATCCCATCAGGGCTGGAGACCATCAGGGCCGGAGGCCATCGGGGGCTGCGGACCACCAGGACTGGAGGCCATCGAGGCTGCGGACCACCAGGACTGAAGGACCACCGGGCCTGCGGACCGTCACGCCTGCAGGTGGGCTGCCAGCAGCTCCACCACCGCGGTGCGCTGGTCGGCCAGGTAGAAGTGGCCGCCCGGGAAGACCCGCAGGTCGAAGGCGGCGGTGGTGTGGCGGGCCCAGTCACCGGCCTGCGCGAGGGAGGTGCGCGGGTCCGCGTCCCCGGTCAGCGCCGTGATCGGCCGCGACACGACGGCGTCCGGCTCGCACCGGTACGTCTCCACCGCGGTGTAGTCGCTGCGCAGCGACGGCAGGATGAACTCACGCAACTCCGGGTTGTCGAGGACCTGTCGGTCCGTGCCACCGAGCCGGGCCAGCTCGCCGAGCAACTCGTCGTCGGGCAGCCGGTGGACGGCGCTGCCCCGCGGCAGGGAGGGCGCGCGGCCACCGGAGACGAACAGGTGCACCGGCCCGGCCGAGCCGTTGAGGCCGTCCGCCTCGAAGCGGCGGGCCACCTCGAAGCAGACGACCGAGCCCATACTGTGCCCGAAGAAGGTCAGCGGCCGGTCGGCCCAGGGCCGCAGGGCCTCGTAGATCCGGTCCGCCAGCCCGTCGATCGAGTCGATCGTGGGCTCGGCGAACCGGTTCTGGCGGCCGGGGTACTGCACCGCGAGCACGTCGGCGTACGGCGACAGGGCTGCGGAGTAGTCGATGAAGTAGCTCGCCGAGCCGCCGGCGTGCGGAAAGAGGACAAGCCGTGTTGGCGCCGTGTCGACGGGGTGGAAACGGCGGAACCAGGAGCTCTCGGTGGCGGTGTTGCTGCCGGGCATGCGGGACGACCTCTCTGAGTACTGTTCAGCTGTTGCACTGATCCCAGTGTCCCCACCAGGCTCCCCGGTCCACCAGTGCCCCCGTGCCCCGTGTGCTCCCGAGCACCCGGTCACACGTCCGCGCCCCGCACTGCCCCTCGTCCTCTTCCCCCGTCCGGCTCGGGGACCCGGACCGCCGCGAAGGCCACCCGGGAGGCGTGACGGGCGGCGGGTGCACGGCTCGCCCGCACAGGACGCACAGGTGCCTGGTCCTCGCGCGCGGTGCGGCACACGGTGGCCGGCGGGAGCCGCCCTTACCGGCCCGCCGCGGCGGGCCCGGCCGCGTCGAAGCTCACGTCGGCGCGGCCGCGGGAGGCGCGGTCGAGGAGGAGGACGGAGGCGGCCTCGGGCGTCGGGTCCGGGGCGGCGCCACGCGCGTGCCGGGTGAGCTCCGCGAGGAGGCGGTCGAGGCCTCGGCGGTGCTTGGCGAAGGTGCGGCTCGGGGCCCAGCGGCCGCGCTCGCGCTGGCCGGCGAGGGCGGTGGCGGCTCCGACGTCCAGCAGGACGAGGTGGAGTTCGCGGCCCTGGCGGGCGGTCGTACGGGAGAGCCAGCGACGCATCCAGGCCCGGCTGCCGCAGTCGTGCACCAGCACCGGCCCGCCCCGGCGGACCGAGGCGCGCAGCAGGCGGACGTGCTCCAGCCGGGCCCACGGCCGGTACACCGCATACGGAAGGGCCGCCGGCATCACCGCCTCGCAGGCCTCGTGGACGGCCCGGGGGTCGACGGTGGCGGCCGCGCCGGCCTGGGCCGACCAGCGGCGCAGCAGGGTGCTCTTGCCGCTGCCGGGCAGGCCGGAGACGACCACGACGGCGTCCGGCGGGTAGTGGACGGTGAAGGGTGCGCCGGCCTCGCCCCGGAGGTCCACCAGGCCCCGCGGTTCCATCGCTGCCTGCGCCTCCTGCCGTACCACGGCTTGCCCGCCCGGCGTGGTCGGCCTGTCCATGTTGCTCACTCTTCCCCGCTTCTGCCCGACCCGGAACGATAACAACCTCCGCGCGGCCGTCGGTCAGCCGGTCCTGTGGTGCGGACCGCCGGTGGACACGCCCTAAGGTGGGGGCGCTATGTGATGGTTCGTCAGGTGGCGGGCCGGCGTCGAGGAGGGCGGGACGGCGTGGCGGGAACGTTGGCGACGACGGGAGCGGGCCTGGAGGCGGGGCCCGGGGTGGCGACGTACACCGGGCTGGTGCTGGCCGGGCTGGCGCGCGATCCGGGGCGGGTGGCGATCCGGTTCGGAGAGGCGTCGTTGACGGCGCGGGAGTGTCTGGAGGGCGTCTACCGGTTGGCGCGGGCGCTGGCCGCCACCGGTCTCGGGCGCGGCGACGGGGTGACGGTGCTGGCCGGGAACCGTCCGGAGACGGTACTGGTGCGACTGGCGGCCAATCTGATCGGCTGCCGGGTGGCGATGCTGTACACCGACCGCCCGGTGGCGGACCAGGTCGCGATGGCCGAGGACGCACAGACGGCGGCGTTGGTGTTCGACCCGCGGCGGTACGGCGCGGCGGCGCAGCAGGTCGTCGCGGCGCTGCCGTCGGTTCTGCCCCTGGCGCTCGGCCCGACTCCGCTCGGGGCGGATCTGCTCGCCGAGGCCGCGCCGCTCTCCCCGGCCCCGCTCGCGCCCGGGTACCGGCCGGACGATGTGATGGCGGTCCGGTTCACCGGTGGCACGACCGGCCGCCCGAAGGGGGTGTTGCGCCGGTTCGCGCGCCCGCCGCGGCCCGAGCTGGTGGCGGCGTCCACCTTTCTGCTCTGTACGGCGCTCTGCCACGGCGGCGGTACCACGGCCGATCTGGCGCTGGCGGCGGGCGGCACGGTGGTGCTGCAGGACGGCTTCGAGGCGGAGGCGGTGCTGGCGGCGGTCGAGCGGTACCGGGTCTCTCGGGTGTACCTGCCGCCGCATCTGCTCTACCGGGTGCTGGACCACCCGGCGCTGGCCCGGACGGACACCGGCAGCCTGCGGCGGGTCACGTACACGGGGTGTCCGGCGTCGCCGGAGCGGCTGGCGGAGGCGACGCGACGGCTGGGGCGGGTGCTGCAGCAGACGTACAGCCTGACGGAGTGCGGGCCGGTCACCCGGCTGACGCCGGACGAGCACCTCGACCCGCGGCTGCTGACCACGGCCGGGCGGCCGTTCCCGGACACCGAGGTCCGGATCGTGGACGAGGACGGCACGCCGCTGCCGCCGGGCCGGACCGGTGAGATCTGCGTCCGGACGCCGACGGCGATGGCCGGCTACTGGCGGAACCCGGAGCTGACGGCGCGGGTGCTGCGGGACGGCTGGCTGCACACCGGGGACGTGGGCAGTCTGGACCGGTCGGGGTATCTGACGGTGGCCGGGCGGCAGGGCGCGATGGCGATCGTGGACGCGCACAACGTCTTCCCCCGTGATGTCGAGGTGCCGCTGCTGGCGCACCCGGCGGTGCGGGAGGCGGTGATGTTCGCGACCACCGGCCGGGACCGGCTGGAGCGGGTGCACGCCGCGGTGACCACGGTGCCCGGGGCCGGGGTGACGGAGCAGCAGTTGCACCGGTGGGTGCGGGAGCGGAGCGGCCCGCTCTGTGATCCGTCGACGATCCTGCTGCTGCCGGGCCTTCCGCTGGGCGAGACCGGGAAACCGGACGTCACGGCCCTGCGGGCGCTGCTCCCGGACGCCGTGGCGGTGGGCCCGGAGGGGGCCGTGGGCACGGAGGGGGCCGTTGGCCCGGCAGGGGCAGGGGCGTGCGGCCAGGGGTGACGTGCGCCGTGAGCTTCCCGTGCCCGCGTGCGCGCCCGCCCGCGCGGCGGGTGGCCGCAGGCGCACGGCGGGCGGGCGGCGGAACCGCCCGTGGACGCTCGACCGTACGGGCCGGTCTGCCGATATCCCCGGCGGCACTCCCTTCGTACCCGTCCACGCCCGCGCGGTCCGCACCGGCGGTGTCACCGGCACCGCCTCACCCGCCGGCACCGCCCCGCCCGCGCCGTCCCGTCGCGCCGCCCCCTTGGAGGCACCTACCGTGACCTGGCTCCGCGTCCTGACCGCCCTCGGCATCCTCGCCGTGGCGGCCAGCGCCCTGCTCGTCTTCGCACTCTGCACCGCCGCGGCCCGGGGCGACCGCACCGGCCCCGGCGACCGCAGAGACCCCGGCGACGGCGGTACGCCGCGGGACACCGTCCGGGAGGACGCCGAGCGCAGCGGGCTGATCCGGCGCACCACCGGCGAGAGCTGACCGCCCGAGGCCCGGCGACCGGCCCAGGTACCCGGTGCCCGAGGCCTCCGGCCGGCCGACGACGGCCCTTGGGCCCGCGCCGCCCCGCTCAGTGCCCGGTGAGGTCGTCCGGGCGGACGGCGATGTGGTCGGCGCCGAGGTCCACCGCGACCCGGTGCTCCATGCCGAGGGCCTCCAGGAACTTGACCGGCAGCTGCACGCGGCCGGTCCGGTCCAGCATCACGTACTCGCGCTCGTTGATCGACTCCTCGCCGTGCTCGTCGGTGACGGTGCGGCGCAGCACCTCGCTGCTGGTCCGCCCGTCCCGGATGGCCACCGTGCGACGCACCTCGCCCGCGACCATCGGGTCGTGGGTGACGATGACGACGGTGGCACCGAGTTCGCGGTTGACGGTGCGGAACGCCTCGAAGATGCCGGCCCCGGTCTCGGAGTCGAGCTCACCGGTCGGCTCGTCGGCGAGCAGCACCGGCGGATTGTTGGCCATCGCGACGGCGATGGCCACCCGCTGCTGCTGGCCGCCGGACATCTCGGCGGGACGCCGGTGGGCGAGGTCGCCGAGGTCCATGGCCTCCAGCAGCTCGGCGACCCGGGCCGCCTGCTGGTTCGCCCGGCCCGCCGACCCGCCCTTGCGGCCGCGCAGTTGCATGGGCAGGGCGATGTTCTGGGCGGCGGTCAGGAAGGGCAGCAGGTTCCGGGCGGTCTGCTGCCAGATGAAGCCGACCACCTCCCGGCGATAGCGCAGACGCTCGCGGGCGGACATCTCCAACAGGTCGCGGCCGGCCACCGTGGCAGTGCCGGCCGTCGGCACGTCGAGCCCCGCGAGGATGGTGAGCAGGGTGGACTTGCCGCTGCCGGAGGCCCCGACCAGGGCCACCAGATCGCCCTGCTGGATCGTCAGCTCCAGGCCCTGGAGCGCCTGCACCTCGACACCCTGGGCACTGAAGATGCGCACCAGGCGGTCGCAGACGATCGCGGCGCCCGCACCGTAGGCCTTCGGCGCGGCGGCGGCGAGCGCCCGGTCCCGCAGTTCCTGGAAGGTGGGGGCCTGGCCGACCGCCTCGTTCTGGGGGGCGCTGTTCACCACTGGTCTCCTGTCGCCGCTGCGCCTGGGTGCGCTCCTGCTCGCGGTAGCCACGAGCCGATTCCCGTGCCGCTTTTGCCGCTCGTGCCGCCTGTGCGGCTCGTACTGCCGCTGGTGCTGCTCGTCCTGTTGCTTGCTCTGTCGAACCACCGGCCCGACCGGGCCGGCCGACCCGACCGGGCTGCCCGGGCTGCCCGGGCTGCCCGGGCTGTCCTGGCTGTCCGGTGGGCGGTCACTGCTGGTCCCCCACTCGCAGTTCGGTGGCGATCTGGCGCCGGCCAGAGATCAGCGCCTCGGCGAGCACCCCGGCGCAGACCAGGCCGGCCAGACCGAGTACCTGCACCAGCACCGGTAGCACGGCGGGTTGCAGGCCTACCCGGACCGGGGCGCCGACCAGGGCGGACAGGTCGATCGCCGGTCCGAGCAGCGCGGCCGCGGCGAGCGCGGACAGTCCGCCGCCGACCGCCGCGATCAGGGTCTGCGGCAGCGTCTCCGCGATGATCAACGCCAGGCCCTGCCGGGGGCGCAGGCCCATGGTGCGCAGGCGGGCGAGCAGGGCGACGCGTTCGGGGGCGGCCCGCAGCAGCGTCAGCAGGACGGCGAGCAGGGCGAACCCGGCGGCGCCGATCACGGAGGCCCAGAACAGCCGGCCGGCTGACTTCTGGAGCGGGTCGTCGGCCAGCTCCGCCTCCCGGGTGGCGCTGGTGTGCACCACGTAGCCGGGCGGCAGGCTGTCCGACCCTGCGCTCGCCGGCACCTGGCCCGCCTGCGGAGGGCCGGGCGACGCCGGCGGCGTGGTGGAGGCGGATGCCGAGGCCGGGCCTGATGCGAAGGCCGGGGCGGTGGCCGGGGTGCCCGGGGCCTGGGACGCCGCCCCACCTCCGCCCGGCCGGCCGGCGATCAGGTCGTCGACCGCACCCTGCGGGCCGTGCTCCCGCACCACTGCCGTCAGCTTCCGCTCGTCCACGTCGCCGATGCCGAACCAGAGGTTGGGCTTGCCGATCTGGGGGACCCCGGAGGCAGCAGGACCGGCCGGCACGACGACGAACCGCCGGGTCGACTCCTCCAGCGCAGGTGTGCCGCCGATGGTGCCGGCCTTCGTGGCGAGGAGTTCCCGGCCGTTGGACATCCGCAGGCGGTGGCTCCCGTCACCCGCACCGGCCGCGACTTCGGTACTGAACAGGGCCGGCAGGGGCGCGTCGATCCCGTCGCCCCCGCCCGCGAGGACGGCCGGGTCGAACTCGCCGCGCCCGACGGTCCGGGACAGCTCGGCGTACGCCTGCGGGTCGACGGCCAGCACGCTGACCCGGGTGGACCCGTTGTCGGTGCCGAGGAGGAACACCTCGCTCTCCCACCAGACGGTGGTGCCCGTCTTGACCCCGGGCAGCGCGGTCGCGGCCTCGGTCAGCCTCGGCGGCAGCGCGACGCCGACCGGTGCGGCGACGACCGCGTCGCCGCCCACCGTCTGCCGGGCCGCGTGCAGCCGGGCACCGTCCACCGCGTCGAGGACGGTGGACCCGAAGCCGGCCGTGGTGACGGCGAGCATCAGCGCGAGCAGCGGCAGCACGGACGGACGCGGCCGGCCGCCGGTGCCGCGGGCCGCACGGGCCAGGCCGAGGAAGCCGATCAGCCCGGGGCCGCGACCGGTCAGCCGGGCGAGCGCGCCGACCAGGACCGGCTGCAGCCGGGCGAGCAGCAGGCCGCCGGTGAGGGCGATCAGCAGCGGGGCCGCGACCAGGACCGGGTCCAGGCCCTCCCCGGGCGGGACGACACCGCGGCGCCGGACCTCCAGCGCCGCGGCGACGGTGACGGCGAGGACGAGGAGTTCGCCGACCAGCCGGCGCCGTCCGCTCGTCCGGCGCGGTGCCGACCAGAGCAGGGCCGCACGGACGGGGAAGCTCAGCAGCGCCAGCAGGGTCGCGGCCAGGGCGGCCACCACGGCGCCCGCCCAGCGCGCGGTCGGCAGCAGGACGAGGGCGAGCACCGTCGCGGCCGCGGCCGCGGGCAGGACGGTCACCGCTCCCTCGCCGAGCAGGCGCCGTTGTACCCCGCCGCGCGAACCGCCGCGGGCCCGGAGCAGCTGGAGTTCACCGTTGCGACGGTCGAAGGCGAGAGCTGCGGCCAGCAGGAGGACCACGGCGGCGACGCCGGCCAGGCCTGCCGGGCCGATCGCGGCGAGCGGCGCGGCGGCGTCGCGGCGCGCGGTGGCCTGCTGGAACAGCTGGGGAAGGGGCGAGCCGAGCTGGAGGTCCTGCCGGCCGGTCCGGGTCCGCAGCTGGATGCTGGTGGGGCCCGACACGTACGAGGAGATCTCCTCGGTGGTCCGCTGCAGCCGGTCGGCACGCAGGGCGGCGATGTCGACGGGCAGCCGCCAGAAGTCCTTCGCGCCCTGACCCCAGGCGTCGAGCCGGCCCCGCGAGCCGACGTCGATCACCCCGGCGGTCTTCCAGTAGTTCTTGGGGCCGCCCACCAGGCAGGCCTTCTCCGGGCAGGGCTGCTCGGCCCAGAAGGGGCCGTTCGGGTCGTTGGCCGTGTAGAGGCCGACCACCTCGGCCAGGTGACGCTCGGCCGGCCGATCGCCGACGGCGGACCCAGCCCCGGCGTCGAGGACGTCTCCGAGGTGGATGCCGATGGTGTCGGCGGCGGACCGGCTGACCGCGATCGGGATCGCTCCGGTGTCGGCGGCGGGGCCGGGCCAGTGGCCGGCCACCAGGGTGGCGTGGTCGGTGAGGCCGTGCAGGTAGAGCAGGTCGGCCCTGGGCGGCACCTCCTCGGGCCGGGAGAGCCCTTCGTTGAAGAGCATGCGCGGCCGGTTGCTGCGCGAGCCGTACACCTGACCGGCCGTGTCGAAGCCGAACGTCTCGTTCGGATAGGCGCCGAGCTTCTCCGCCACCCGGTCGAGGTCGGCCGCGTCGTAGCTGCGCGCCGAGGTGGCGAGCATGCTGGTCCAGGCCGGACCGCGGCCGTTCAGGTACTCGTGCAGCGCGGCGTCCGTCCCCCGGTCGACGGCACGCGGGAACGCGGCGGCGAGGAGGACGGTGCCGAAGGCGAGCGCGGCGGCGAGCAGGGCGGCGGGGGCCGCCGAGCGCAGCCTGGTCCGCACCCAGGGGGCGGGGCGGTGTTCGGCCGTCGGCCCGGGGCCGGTGGGGCGGGGCTGCGTACGGGTGCCGGCCGGGGTGGTCACATCTCCTCCACGTGCCGCAGCCGCGCGGCCACGTCTCGACGGCGGCGTCCGGTGAGCAGGGCCGACAACAGGGCGACGGCGGTGATCGTGGCCGCGAGCAGGGCGGCCCAGCCGAGCGGCAGGCCGACCAGGACTTCGGGCACCGGCCGGCGGGCGGCCGGGGTGAGCACCACGAGCGGCACCACCAGGTGGACGGTCAGGGTTCCCAGGGCGAGTCCGACGACGCTGCCGAGACCGACCAGGACGCCCTGTTCGGCGGTGACGGTCCGGACCAGCCAGCGCCTGGGCGCGCCGAGGGCCAGCAGCACGGTGAACTCCCCCGTGCGTTCACGGGCGGAGGCGGCCGAGGCGGCGGCGAAGCCGATCGCGGCGAGGACGGTGCTGACCAGGGCGATCGCGGCGAGCGCGCTCTGCGGGGCGGCGCTGAGCGGGTCGGCGAGCAGGTCGGCGGCGACCTGGTCGTTCAGCAGCAGCCTCTGTCCGCCGGGCTCGGCGCGCAGCTTGGCCGCGGCCGCGGCGGGCACCGGGTCGCCGGGGCCGGCGGCGGGCAGCCACCATTCGCGGGTCGACGGCAGTTGCCGGCCGCCGGCCGCGAACAGGCGTCCGGTGGTGGGCAGGTCGACGGCGAGCGCGGTGTCGCCGACGACGGGCAGCGACCCTACGGCACCGGTGACCTTGACCGGCAGGGAGATGTCACCGAACGGCACCTGGACGGTGTCGCCGACGGCCGCGCCGACGGCGGTCAGGTAGGCGTGGGTGGCGACGCCCGAGACGCTCTGCGGGACCGGGGCACCGGCGGGGAGGACAGTGACCTGCGAGACCATCCCCTCCCCCCGGTAGCCGACCTTGAGCACCTGCTGCTCCCCGGCGCGCGCCGGGACGATCGTGCCGCTGGGCTTGGCCGCCCCGGCGGGGGCGACGGTGGTCCAGTCGAGGCCGGCCGGGAGGGGAACGGTGGTCGCCGGCCCGCCCGCGGTGTCGGAGACGCCGACCCGGCGGACGGTCAGCTCACCGGTGAGCGTCACGGTCGGCGGCAGCCGCTGGTCCCAGCCGTGGACGACGACCAGGCCGGCCAGGGTCAGCGGCGCGCCGGCCGAACCCACCGGGGCGCCGGTGAGCGCCGCGAGGTCGACGGTGGCGAGGGCGTCACCCGTGGCGGGAACGCCGGCCAGCGGCGCCCGGTAGGTGCTGCCGAACCGGTCACGCAGCAGCAGCCACACGTCCGGGTGCTCGTCGGTCGGCTTCGCCGACGTCACGGTGACATCGACGTCGATCCGCTGGGGCCGGCCGGGCAGCGGCAGGCCGGCCTGTGCCCCGGTGGGCGCGGGCTCGGCGAGGGGCACGAACAGCTCGCGGCGGCTCTGTCCGTCGAGCAGGTCGGAGCGGACCGGGACGCGCTCGGCGAAGGCGGCGGTGTCGAGGGCGAGCATTTGCCCGACGGCGCCGTTCGGCAGCGTGGACTCCTGACGGATCACGGATATCAGCCGGTCGCCGCCGGGAAGGTCCCCGTACCGGCCCGCCTGGCCCATCGGGGCCAGCGGCGAGCCGGAGATCCGCAGGCCGCCGGCGGTCGCGTAGTCGGCCTGGTCGCGCTGGGAGGCGGACCAGGTGGAGTGCTGGCCGAGCGCCAGCACACCGGTGGAGACCGCCAGCACCAGCAGCAGGACGGGGCCGGCGGCCCGGCCGGGGCGGCGGGCCAGCTGCCAGCCGGCCAGCGCGGGCACCAGGCCCCGGCCGCGGGCGGCCATCCGGCCGCCGAGGCGGGCGGCGAACGGGAGCAGCCGCAGCACCAACAGGGTGCCCGCGCACAGGGCCAGCGTGGGCGCGGCGATCAGCACCGGGTCGAGGCCGAGCCGGCCGGTGGCGTCCGCGGACAGGCCTCCGTTGTACTGGGCCAGTTGGTAGTAGGCGAGGCCCGCGAGGCCGACCACCGCGAGGTCGGCGCCGGAGCGGACCGCGCCGGCGACCAGCGCCTGGCGCTTTCCGGCCCGGCGCATCGCGGCACCGGCGGCGCCGCGCAGCACGGCGGGGGCCGTGGTGACCACGACACAGGCGAGGGCGCAGACGGCCGCGACGGGCCAGAGCGTCCAGCGCAGACCGGTGTCCAGCGGTACCCGGGCGAGCGGTCCGTAGCCGGCGAGCAGGTGCAGCAGGAGGGGGGTGAGCAGGGGGGCGAGCAGCGCCGCGGGGAGGGCCAGCAGCAGCGACTCGGCGGCGGTGAACACACCGAGGCGGGCACCGGAGGCTCCGCGAGCGGCCAGCAGCGCGTTCTCGCTCTCCTGACGGGCGGCCATCAGATGGACCACCAGCAGCAGCACCGCGGCGGCCAGGACGGTCAGTTGGAGGGCGCCGATCAGCAGGGTGGAGCGGGAGACCAGCGCGCTGGAGTCCAATTCGCGCAGAACGTCCGGGAGTTCGGTCCTGACCTGGAGGCCGGTGGCCTTCTTGAGGTCGGCACCGAGGCCCTCGGCACGGTCCCGGATCGCGCCGGCGCCGGAGCTGCGGACGCCGGTGAAGTCCGCGCCCAGCAGCCAGCTGCGTCCGTTCTGCGGCAGGCGCGCGGTGGTGAAGAGGCTGTCGTCGACCAGCAGCGGGCCGTAGGTGGTGAAGCCGCCGACCTGGATCTCGCGGCCGCCGAGCGGGTCCAGCGACCAGTACGGGTCGCCGGGGTCGGCGGCGCGGTAGACGCCCGTGACGCGCACGACGAGCGGCGATCCGTCGAAGCGGTCCTCCAACCGGACCTCGGCGGGCAGCATCGCGGCGGTGAGGCCCAGGCGGGTCAGCGAGGTCTGCGGGACGGCGGCCTCCACCGCGCCCTTGCCGGTACCGGCGGCCGCGGCCGGCCAGCCGCCGGAGAGCAGGGTGACGCGGTCGTGGTCGAGCGCGGCGAGCACGGTGAGCTCGGGCGGCTTGCCGGGACCCTTCTCCGACTGGGAAACGGAGTTGACGCCCGGCTTGACACCGGAGTTGGCGCCCGTCTGGACACCCGCACCGCTGCCCGCTGGAGCCGCTGCCGGGGTGCCGGGCGGCTGGGCAGCGGCCGTGTCCGGGAGGCCGTAGGAGCGGCTGCGGGCCACGGACTCGGTGCGCACCGGCAGGCCACCGAAGAGCTGTCCGGCGTAAACACCCACCGCCGCATCGTCCTTGGGCCGCTTGTCGAACCCGTGGTCGGCGCTGACCAGCACCGTGGTCCTCGACCAGGCGGGCCCCTGGAGCGCCTGGCGCAGCCCGGCCTCCCCTACGGTGCGGTTGAACGCCACCAGCGCCGTGAGCACTGCCGTGGTGATCAACACCGTGAGCAGGACCGCGGCGGCCAACGGCAGTCGCCCGCGCAGACGGCGCACGACGAAGCCGAGCATCCCGTTCCTCCCCCAGTACTTTCCGGTCTCCGCGCAGATCTCACCTGTCCGGGCACACCTCTGCCACGGGATGGACGCCAGTCGCTGACCGCTACGTGATCACCGGCGATTGATCACCGGATAGCGGACGATGCTGTCAGATTCGATCCATGAACGGAAGGGACTTGCGCGAATCATGTAAGTAGTGAGCAAATTCTCGACGTTGGCGGTACATCGATAGTTCCTTCCGATGCGAGGGCCCGTCAGCTCATCAGAAATTCTCGCCATGAACACCTCATAAAGAGCACTTCACCGTCCGGCCGCGCCCGTCGAGGAAGGCTCGAAGAACACCCAGGGGGACGCCGTATGACCCAGCAACCGGCCGGCACCGTCACCGCTCCCATGGTGGCCGTCACCGATCTCCGGCGCAGTTTCGGCACCGGCGAACGGACGGTGCACGCGCTGCGCGGCGTCTCGTTCTCACTCGGCCGCGGCGAACTCACCGCCCTGAAGGGCCGGTCGGGCTCCGGCAAGACCACACTGCTCAATCTGGTCGGCGGCCTCGACAGCCCCAGCGGCGGGACTGTCGCCCTCGACGGCACCGACCTGGCCGGCCTGGACGAGGACGGGCGGCTCGCGATGCGCCGGGACCGGATCGGCTTCGTCTTCCAGTCGTTCGGCCTGATCCCGGTACTCACCGCCGCCGAGAACGTCGGAGTGCCGATGCGGCTGCGCAAGGTGCCCGCCGCACAGCGCGAGGAGCGGGCGCGCACCCTGCTGGCCCTGGTCGGGCTCACCGACCACGCCAACCAGCGGCCCGGCGAGCTCTCCGGCGGGCAGCAGCAGCGCGTGGCCATCGCCCGCGCGCTCGCCAACGAGCCGGACCTGATCATCGCGGACGAGCCCACCGGCCAGCTGGACTCCGAGACCGGCCGTTCGATCATGCAGTTGTTGCGCGCCGTCGTCCGCAGCGAGGGCGTCACCGCCCTGGTCGCCACCCACGACCAGACCCTGATGGCGCTGGCCGACCGGGTGGTCGAGCTCCGCGACGGCAGGCTGGTCGAGGAGGACTGAGCCGGGCGGGGCACGGAGCACCCGGAACGGAGTGCCCGGCACGGAGTGCCCGGCCCGGGTCGGCGGGGCGCGGGTCCGGGGGCGCGGACCGCCCCGCACGCGGCGCCCGGGCGGGGCCGGCGGCGTCGGGGCGGGGCCGCGGTGCGCCCTCCGGGCGTGCCAGGTCTACCCGATCGGGCACCCCGATCCGGCCCCGTGGGCACACCGGAGCTGCACGCGGGGACGCGGCCCCGGCGACCGGCCCGTCCTCGGGTCACCGGCGCCCGGCCGGGCCCGTCAGAGCGCCTTGAGCGCGGCCTCGCACTCCCGGCAGCGGCGGGTGCGCTGCGATGGCGGGTACCAGGGATCGCCCGGACGGGCCGGCTGGTAGGTCTCCCGTTCGAGGTCACCGGTGTCGATCCCGCAGAACGTGACCGGGCCCGGATCGTCCGGCACGTCCGGGTCGGGCGGCGCCGCGTGCACCCACCGGACGCGGGCGCCCACGTCCACCTCGCCCGCGTCCAGCACCTCCGTGGACGGCTCCAGCTCGACCAGTACGACCACTCCGCTCATACCTCGACCCTGCGCCCCACCGGCACCGGCCGCATCCCGGACCGGCCCCGGCCCCTCGACAGCACCCGCCGGCGCCCGCGGTCACCGCCGAGCGGGGGTCACCGGCACTCCCCACCGGTCTGCGGTTGACCTTGACCGAGGAGCCGGGGGAGGTCGGCGCGGGAGCTGACGCCGAGTTTGGGGAAGGCCCGGTAGAGGTGATGGCCGACCGTGCGGGGGCTCAGGAAGAGCTGGGAGGCGATTTCGCGGTTGGTGGCGCCGGTCGCGGCGAGCCGTACGACTTCGCGTTCCTGGGGGCTGAGCCGGCCGAGCAGCACGCCCGGCTGACCGGCCTGGTCGATGGTCTCGCCGCTGGCCTGCAGTTCGGTGCGGGCCCGGTGCGCCCACGGCTGGGCGTTGAGTTTCTCGAACGCCTCCAGCGCGGCGCGAAGGTGGCGGCGGGCGTCGGAACGGCGGCGGGCGCGGCGGAGCCACTCCCCGTAGAGCAGCTCGGTCCGGGCCTTCTCCAGGGGCTGGGCGCCGTCGTCATGGAGGCGCAACGCGGTTTCGAAGAGCCGCTCGGCCTCCTCGTCGGGGCTGGTCAGCGCCTCGCAGCGGCGGGCGAGGGCGGTTGCCGCGGGGCGGCGTGCGGCCACCGCCCACTCCTCCATCAGCGCCAACGGCTCCTCGAGCCGCTCCCGCCGCCCGGCGCGTACCGCGGCCTCGATGAGGTCGGGCAGGAGGAAGACCGACAGCATCGGGTGGTTCACCCGGGTCTTCGCCGCTTCCAGGTGCTCCAGGGCTCGCTCCGCCTGGCCGAGGCCGAGGTCGAGCAGGCCCTGTGCGCGGAGCGCGTGGGCGGCGGCCAGCTCGATTCCGTGGGCGTCGGCGTAGTCCAGGGCCGCCTCGACCAGGCTGTGGCATCGCTCCCGATCGCCTTCGACGGCGGCCAGCGTGGCCAGGGTTGCGCGCAGGTAGCTCGCGCGGTGGTTGCGGCCGTAGTGCTCGGCGATGGTGAGCCCCTCGGCGGCGGCGGCGTAGGCCTCCTCGTGCAGCCCCATGGCCAGCTCTGCCTGGGCGAGCAGGTGCAGCGCGGTGTGCAGCCAGCCGACCACGTCCTGGGCCCGGCAGTCGCGCACGCACGCGACGGCGACCTCGTGAGCGGTCGCGTGGTCGGCGAGGAGCTGCCCGTACGTCCCGGCCAGGATCCGTTCGGCGAATCCGGTGTCTGCGGCCGGGGCTTGCGGGACGGGGAGGTGGGGGCCGGCGCCGTGCAGGTCGGTCAGGGCCCTCGCCACCGCGTAGTCCGGCGTATCCGGAAGCCGGGCGGCGACCTCGGCGATGAGCTCCCGGTCGCCCGAGGAGTGTGCCGTCTGGACGGCCTCGGTCAGCACCGGCTCGAGATCGGGGCCGGAGCCGATCCGGTCCGCGCATTCGATCAGGATGCGGGCGGCCCGGCCCGGCGACCCGTGGTCCAGCTCGACGATCGCTCGGACCCGGGCGAAGTCGGCGAGCATCGCGGGGTCCAGGGCGAGTGCGTTGATGCGGTCGGTGAGGGCCGCGGTGCGGTGGAACTGCCCGGCCTCGGCGGAGGTGATGGCCGCGGCCGCCAGTCGCCGGGCACGCCGGGCGGGATCGGCGGTGAGCTGGGCGGCGCGTTCGAAGGCGGCCGAGGCGGAGGCCGTGCCCTGCCGTCCTCCGGCCCGCTGCGCGACGTCGTCCATCTCGTCGGCGACCTGCTCGTCGACGCCGGTCGTGGCGGCGGCCAGGTGCCAGGCCCGCCGGTCGGCGTGCTGCTCGCCTTCCAGCTCGGCGGCCAGCGCCCGGTGGGCGGCGAAGCGCCGGGCCAGGGCGGCGTCCTGGTAGGTGGCCGATCTGATCAGCGGGTGCCGGAAGGACAGGGTGTTCTCGGTGAGCCGGACGAGGGTGGCGCGTTCGGCCGGTTCCAGGTCCTCCAGTACGGCGCCCGCGCCGGCCGATGCCCGCAGGACGAGGCCGAGGTCGCCGCTGTCGTCGGCGGCCGCCACCAGCAGCATGGCGCGCGTGGCCTCGGGCAGGCGGCGGATCTGCTCCTGGAAGGCCTCCTGGATCCGGTTGGAGGGTGAGGACAGGCCCGTCGGGAGCGTCACCGGGTTCAGCTGGCCGGCGCGCTGCTCCGGGGTCAGCGCTGCGGGCAGTTCCAGGAGGGCCAGCGGGTTGCCGCATGCCTGCTCGATGATCTGGTCCCTGGCGTACGGGGACAGGTCCGCGATGCGAGCGGTGAGCAACGCGTCGACGGCGGCGGGGGCGAGGCCCTCCAGCCGCAGCCTCGGCAGGCCGGTGATCTGCGTTCCGCGGGCGCCGTCGCGGACCGCGAACAGCATCACCACGCCCTCGGCATGGAGCCTGCGGGCGGCGAACGTCAACGCGTCCAGGGACGCCTGGTCCAGCCACTGGGCGTCGTCGACCAGGCACAGCAGCGGTTCGTCGCCCGCGGCCTCCGACAGCGTCGTGAGCACCGCCAGGCCCACGGTGAACCGGTTGCGCACCGCCTCGCCGGTCAGGCCGAACGCCGAACTGAGCGCGGCCGCCTGGGGTTCGGGCAGCCGGTCGAGGTGGTCGGTGAGGGGCCGCAACAGCTGGTGCAGGCCGCCGAAGGCCAGCTCCATCTCCGACTCGATGCCGACGGTCCGCAGCACCCGTCCGGCACCTGCGGCCTCGGCGGCGTGCTCCAGCAGCGCCGTTTTGCCGATCCCGGCCTCACCATGGATCACCAGCGCGCCGCTCGCCCCCGCACGGGCGCTCGAAAGCATCCGGTCGATCTGGTCCTGCTCCCCCACCCGCCCGTACAGCATGGGGTAACCGTACCTAACTTTTTCGATCTTCCGATCTTCGCGTTAAGTCGCACCGACCGATGTGACCGACCGCCGGACTCCCTAGCGTTGCACCTGTTCGATCCACTCGACTCCAGGAGCCGCCGCCGTGCCCGAGCAGGTCCACCTCACCCCGCTGCACCGCATCTCGGTCACCGACGCCGCCGCCTGGCATCGCGTCGTCGCCTCCTCCATGACCCACGATCTGCCCGGTGTGCCGCCCCCCGCGCCCGGACAGATCCACGCCCAGCTCACGAAGCCCGGCCTCGACAGCCACCGGCTCACCTGGCTGGCCAACGGAGCGGACGGTGCCGTGGTCGGCGTCGGGGCCCTGCGCCTGTTCACCGCTCCCGGCAGGGACCACCTGGCCGAACTCCAGCTCCACGTCGATCCCGCGCACCGCCGCCGGGGAACCGGCTCACGCCTGCTGTCGGCGGTCGTGGCGGCCTGTCGTACCGAGAGCCGGCGCAGCCTGATCGTCGAGGCCGCGGCCGACGGCCCGGGCGAGGCCTTCTGTGAACGGTGGGGTTTCCGTCGCGCTCTGACGCTCGATCACCTGATGCTGCGCCTGGACCAGCTGGACGAGGCCTGGATCGGCGAGATCAGCGAGGCCTCGCACCCCGGCTACCGGCTGACCGGCTGGACCGGTACGGTCCCCGACGCCCTCGCCGACGCCTTCGCCGCGGCCAAGACCGCGATGAACGACATGCCCGTCGGGGACCTGGACTACGGGACCCTGCACTGGGACGCCGACCGCGTCCGCACCATGGCGAAGGTCGTGGCCGACCGCGGCGACACACTGCTCACGCTCGCCGCCGTCCACGACGACGGCACCATGGCCGGCTACACCGAGATCGTGCTCCCCCGGGGCACGCCCCCGAGGGCCCTGCAGTACGACACCGCGGTCGTGCCCGCGCACCGCGGCCATGGCCTGGGCCTGTGGGTCAAGGCCGCCATGCTGAGCCGACTGCGCGCCGAGCACCCCGGAATCGCCGAGATCGAGACCGACAACGCCGAGGACAACGTGCACATGCTCGCGGTCAACCGGCGGCTCGGTTTCCGCCCCTACCGACGCACGCACGAATACCAGCTCGACCTGCCCACCGTCTGATCCGTTCGCAGAAACGAACGTCCGCCCGCGCACGCCGACCTCCCGAGCGCGGTGCGACCCCGAACCTTCGGTCCTGTCCAGGACGTCACGCCTTGACCGTGCGGATTCTCCGGCCGGGCCCGGAATCCGCGGAAATTGGGAGTACGAAATGCGTGTGTTGTTGTCGGCCTATGATTCGCGCGGGGGCGTCGAGCCGCTGGTGGGACTCGCGGTGCGGTTGCGGGAACTCGGTGCGGAGGTGCGGGTGTGCGCGCCGCCTGACGAGGAGTTCGCGAAGCGGCTGGCCGTGGTGGGCGTGGAGATGGTGCCGACGGGCCGGTCGGTGCGCGATCTGGTGACCGGGAAGACGCCGCCGTCGCCTGGGGGCGTGCCCCGGCGCGCGGCGGAGCTGGTCGCCGCGTTCCACGACAGGGCCATGGCGGCGGGCGAGGGGTGTGACGTGCTGGTGGCGACCGGCCTCGTGCCGGCCGTGGCGGGTGTGAGGTCGGCGGCCGAGAAGCTGGGCGCCCGCTACGTGTACGTGAGTTACCAGCCGGTCAGCCTGCCGTCGCCGCACCACCCGCCGATGCCGCGGCCGGGCCGGCCGCTCCCGCCGGACGTGACCGATCACCGGGTCTTGTGGGAGCAGGACGCCCGGGACGCACAGGAGGTGTTCGGCGAGGCGGTCAACACCCACCGCGCCTCGATCGGGCTGGCGCCGTTGGACAACGTCCGCGACCATGTCTTCACCGACCGGCCGTGGCTGGCCACGGACCCGGTCCTGGCCCCGTGGCAGCGGCCGGCGGACCTCGACGTCGTGCAGACCGGTGCGTGGGTCCTTCCCGACGAACGCCCGCTCCCCGCCGATCTGGTGGCGTTCCTGGACGCCGGCGAAGCGCCGGTGTACGTGGGCTTCGGCAGCATTCCCATGCGCGACCCGAAGGACGTCGCCCGGGTGACCATCGAGGCGATCCGCGCGCAGGGCCGGCGCGCGGTCGTCTCCCGGGGCTGGGCCGACCTGGACGTGATCGACGACCAGGGCGACTGCTTCGCCGTCGGCGAGGTCAACCACCAAGCCCTGTTCCGCCGGGCGGCCGCCGTCGTGCACCACGGCGGCGCGGGCACCACGACGACGGCCACCTGGGCCGGCGTTCCCCAGGTCGTCGTCCCCCAGGGGGCGGACCAGCCCTACTTCGCCGGCCGGGTGGCCGCCCTGGGCATCGGCGCGGCCCACGACGGCCCGACCCCGAGCGTCGAATCCCTGTCGGCCGCACTCCGGACGGCCCTGACCCCCGGGACCCGCACACGAGCAGCCGCCGTGGCCGCCTCCTTCCGCACCGACGGGGCGACGGTCGCCGCACACCTCCTGCTGGAGACCGCCGGCCGGTAGAGACCGCCGCCTCCAGAGCCTCTCCCCCGACGCCTCCCCCGACGCCTCACCCCGGCTCGCGAGCCGGCCGGCGCCCTCGCGTGAGCCCTCCCATCCCCTCATCACCCCTGCCGTGACGGCACCACCGTGGCATCACCATGCCCACAACCGACACCGAAGAAGGACGAAAAGAATGAGCACCGCTCAGCACTACCAGGCCGCGGAGCAGCTCCTCCGCCGACCCGCCCGCCCCGGCGAGCTCGTCGTCGGCGACAAGGTCAGGCCGCAGTGGATCGACGCGGGCGCCCGTTTCTGGTACTCGGTGAGCACGGGAGCCGGCAGGCGGTTCGTGCTGGCCGACCCGGCGTCGGGCACTCGCGAGCCGGCCTTCGACCACGCCCGCCTCGCCGCCGCGCTGGCCGCCGCCTCCGGGCAGCCGGCCGACCCCGAGGCGTTGCCGTTCACGGCCATCGAACTGACCGGGGACGCCGTGGAGTTCGCCGCGTTCGGTGAGTACTGGCGCTGCCGCCTGGACGGCTACTCCTGCGAGCGGGCCGCGTTCACGCCGTCGGCCGGCCCGCTGGAGGTGCCGTCGCCCGACGGGAAGGTCGCGGTGTCCCGGCGGGGCCACGACCTGTGGGCGCGCTCGCTGTCCGACGGCCGCGAGTGGGCGCTCACCACCGACGGCGAGCCCGACCACCAGTACGGCACCGGCCCGGACTGCACGGGCAACGCCACCCTGCTGCGCAAGATCGGCCTACCGCACCTGCCGCCCGCGGTGGCCTGGTCGCCCGACTCGACGAAGGTGCTGGCGCACCGGACCGACGAGCGCAGTGTCCGGCAGACCCACCTGGTGGAGGCCGGGCCCGCCGACGGCGGCGCACCCGTCCTGCACGCCCAGCGCTACGCCCACCCCGGCGACGAGCACGTGCCGCGGGCCGAGCTGGTCGTGCTGGACGTCGCCGAGGGCACGGTGGTCCGCGCGCAGGCCGAGCCGCTGCTCATGCCGCAGATGTCGCCGATCACGACGACGTGGGCGTGGTGGGCCCCGGACGGATCGGCGGTGTACTACCTCGACCGGCCCCGCGACCTGCGCACGCTCACCCTGCACCGGCTGGACGCGGCCACCGGCGAGGTCACCACCGTGCTGAGCGAGACCGGGGCCACCCGGGTCGAACCCAACCAGTGGATCTACGAGCCGCCGATCGTGCGGGTGCTGGCCGACGAGGTGCTCTGGTACTCGCAGCGGGACGGCTGGGGCCACCTGTACCGGTACGACCTGCGCACCGGCGCGCTGCTCGGGCAGGTCACCTCCGGACCGTGGGCGGTGCGGCAGATCCTGCACGTCGACGAGGCCGAGCGGGTGGTGTACCTGACCGCCTCCGGGCTGGTCGACGAGGACCCGTACCGGCGCACGGTGTGCCGGGTCGGTCTGGACGGCTCCGGCTTCGCCAAGGTCACCGACGACGAGCTGGACCACGTCGTCACCCTGCCGGACACCATGGAGTACTTCATCGACTCCGCGTCCACGGTCGACACCCCGCCGGTGTCCCGCGTCCGCGACTGGACCGGGCGGGTGCTGGTCGAGCTGGAGCACGCCGACATCAGCAAGCTCACCGCCACCGGCTGGACGCCGCCGGAGCGGTTCCGCGTCAAGGCCGCCGACGGGGTGACGGACATCTACGGAGTGCTGTACCGGCCGCACGGGTTCGACCCCGCCCGGCGCTACCCGGTGGTGGACAACGTCTACCCCGGCCCGCAGGTCAACCGGGTCGCCCCGTGCTTCGACCCCGGAGGGACGGGGCTCGACGCGGAGCCCATCGCGGCGCTGGGCTTCGTGGTGGTGGCGCTGGACGGGCGAGGCACCCCCGGGCGGAGCAAGTCCTTCCACGACGCCTCGTACGGCCGGCTGGCCGACGCGGGCTGCCTGGCCGACCACGTCGCGGCGCTGCAGCAGCTGGCCCGGACCCGGCCGTGGATGGACCTGGACCGGGTGGGCGCGTTCGGCCACTCCGGAGGCGGGTTCGCCGCAGCGCGGGCGATGCTGGACTTCCCCGAGGTCTTCAACGCCGCAGTCGCCCTCTCCGGCTCGCACGACGCCCGCCACTTCAACGCGGGCTTCGTGGAGACCTACGACGGCGCGGACGCCCCCGAGGCCTGGGCCCGTGCCTCCAACGTGGACCTCGCGGACCGGCTGGCGGGCAAGCTGCTGCTCGTCCACGGCGAAATGGACGACCAAGTCCACCCGCACCACACGCTGCGGCTGGCCGACCGGCTCATCGCCGCCGACAAGGACTTCGAGCTGCTGATCGTGCCAGGGGCCGAGCACACGCTCCTCGACTGCCTGGCCTACGTCCGCAAGCGCTGCTGGGACTTCCTGGTGCGCGAGCTGATGGGCACGCAGCCGCCTGCCTACCGCCCCGCCCCCATCGCCATCGGCCCCGAGCTGCTCGGCGAACTGTTCTCCTGAGCGCCACCACGGACGGGGAGCCAGGCCTTGAGGTTCCGGGTTCCGCCCCGGTCGGACTCTCCGTCAAGGTTCAAGGGAACGAGGGTTCAGGGGAACGAGGGTTCAGGGGTTCAGGGGTTCAGGGTGACGTTGCCGAGCCGGCTGACCATGGCGGGGTCTTCGGTAGTCGAAGAACAGGGGCGCCCCGGTGTCCAGGGCGGCGATGGCCGTCATCTGGCCCGTGGTGCGCTGTTCTTGATCGCCCTGCCGACGGCCTCCTCGTTGCCGTAGGCGGCCGCGGTGTCCAGCGAGCGGTAGCCTGCGGCGAGCGCGTCGCTGACGGCCTGCTCGGTCCGCTCGGGCGGAATCTGGGAGACGCCGAAGCCGAGGATCGGCATCTCCTCCACGCCATTGTTGAGCGTAACGGTCTGCACGTCTCTCCTTACGCGGTGCGTTCACGGGCACGTTACCCCGTGGCGGGCACTGCGGCGGGGCACGCTGCGACGGTGTCCAGGGGCGCGCCGGCCCCAGCCGCAGCGGCAAGAACGGACATGACCAGCGGACGGCAACTGCTGGACTGGCTCTACGGGTTCCGTGTCCGGGCCGGGGTGCGGCCCGGACACGAGGAACGCCGTGGCCGCTCCTGGCAGTTCGCCTGGCGGTCGCACCACGCCTGGGCTCAGGCCGTGGGCTTGTGCCCACTGCCTGAGCCTGGTGCGGAGAAACCACCGACTAGTGCTTCAGGGCGTCCTTCATCTTCTGGCCGGCCTGGGCCGCATCACCCTTGGCCTGTTCGGCCTTTCCCTTGACGACAAGGCTTTCGTTGCCCACGGCCTTCCCGGTTGCTTCTTTGGCCTTGCCCTTGGCCGTCTCTGTGGTGTGCTTGATCTTCTTTCCCGCGCTCATGCCGTCCTCCTCCGCGGATCACTGATTCATCCCGCGTGTGCCCAGGTTTTCGTCATTCATTCTGATTTTTGACCCACCTGGCGCGGAGCCTGAACCCCGAGGGGGGTGAACGTCGAACGGCATGAGCGGAGGGGCGCAGCCGGGATCGCGCCGCGCAGCCAATTCCCGTGCCCGTCGACCGGGGCCGTACCGTCAGCCGTGGCGCGCCACACTCACTCCTCGTCCTCTTCGTAGCGCCCCTCGTCGTCCCCGGACTCGCCCTCGTCGGGCTCCTCCTCGTACTCGTCCTCGTACTCGTCGTCGTCGTACTCCTCGTCCTCGGGTTCCCCCTCCTCGTACTCCTCCTCGTCCTCCGGTTCCGCCTCGTCGGCCTGGTCCTCGGCTTCCTCCTCGTCGTACTCATCCGTTTCCTGGTCGTTCTCGGCGGCCTGTTCCTCTTCCATGGCTTCGTCGTGGGTGCGGACGACCTCACCGTCGCGGATCTCGCCGCGCCATCCTTCGGCCTCGTCGTTGGTGAGGGAGACGTGCCTCTGGAAGTTCTTGAAGTCCAGGCGCAAACGTCTGCCCTGGGCGCGCCATATGTTCCCGGTCTTCTCGAACAGGCCCGAGGGGTAGTACTCGACGACCAGGACGATGCGCGTCAGGTTCGGAGTGATCTCGTGGAAGCTCACGGCCCCGCGGGTGCTGCCCTTCGCCCCCGTCGAGGTCCACACGATCCGCTCGTCCGGGATCTGCTCCTGGACCGTCGCCTTGAAGCTTCGCTTCGAGGGCCCGACCTTCACCTTCCAATCGGTGGTCACCTCGTCGCCCTTCGAGACGTCTTGCACGCCCTTGGCGAAGCCACTGAAGTCCTCGTACTGGGTCCAGTGGTCGTACGCGGTCCGTAGGGGCACGCCTACGTCGAGCGTCTCGACGATGTTCATGACCTTCTTGCCGGCTTTACGGCCGGCCTTGCCACCACCGAAGGCACCTTTGGCCTTGTCGACGACGTCGTCCTTGATGCTCTTCGCCTTCTCGCCGAGGAACGCCTTCACCGGTGAGTCGCCCTGCAGAACGCGGGCGCCCACGTTGGGAAGCACCCCCCCGTTCTCCGCGACCTCCCCCAGCTGGTCCGTGACATCGGCGACCTTGTCACCGGCCTTCTCGACCAGGTGCTCCAACTGGGCGCCCAGGTAATGGACGACCTCTTCCTTCAGCCGGTCGACACCCGATACCTCGGGGGGACTCTCCTGCGTCCTGGCCATGACCTACCTCCGCCGGGTGGACCGTGTGGAGGGTTTGGCGGCGGTCTTCTTCGCCGCTGCCTTCTTCGCGGGCGCAGCCGCTTTCTTGCCCGGGGCCGCAGCCGCCTTCTTGCCCGGAGCCCTGGCAGCGGCAGTCTTCGACGGAGTAGAGCGGGTGGACGACCGCTTGGCGGGCGTTGCCGTCTTCGCGGTGGCCTTCTTTGCGGCCGGAGCGGTCTTCTTCGCCGGGCCGGCAGCCTTCTTCGCGGGCTTGCGCGCAGCCGAGGACTTCGACTCGGCCTTGGGCGCCGCCCGCGAGGAGCGCGGGCTCGGCCGCTCATCGGCCTCAGCGGCAGCTCGCCGGCGCCGGGGTGCGCGCTCGCGGCGCGGTGTTTCCTCGGCCTCGGCTTCGCCGTTCCCTGTGCCGTCATCCTCCGCTTCCTCCGGCTCCTCCTCCGGCTCTTCCTCCGGCTCTTCCTCCGGCTCTTCCTCTTCCTCGTCGTACGGCTCTTCGTCCTCGGATTCCTCCTCCTCGTACGGCTCTTCCTCCTCCGGCTCCTCCTCCGGCTCCTCCTTCGCCTCCTTGGGCTTGCCCACGCTCAGGGCTCGCTCCCGGAGAGAGTCCGCGAACTCCCCGATCTGGCGGTCCGCCGCAGCGGCCACCGCACGTTTGCCGGCCTCGAGAAGTTCTCCGCGGACCTGCTCGTTCAACTCGGCCACCTGCGGCATCTCGTTGAGTCTCCGCAGCCCCTCGGTGGCGAGCTGGCGCGGATCCAGTCCGAACCGCCGGCCCGCCAGGTACGTCGCGGCGGCGAATGCGAGCCGCCCCTTCTTCGCGCGGCCCAGCACGTACCCGCCGGCGACCGCAGCCGCCAGAGCCACTTTGGTGGTGTCCTTCATGGGTCTTCCTTTCCGGCGCCCGTCGTGACTACGTGGACCGGCACGACGCGGAGGCATGCTCTGCACGCAGCACCGCCCGCGAAATCACTGGCGCTCCCGCGGCAGCCGGCACCGAGCGCACGACACGGGAGCGCCCTTCGACGCCGGCCGCGACCGCCCTCGGCAGAGCCGAGAGGGAGGCTTCGACTGTCGCGCGCGGCACATTCCCGTTGTCGGTACCCGGCATGCAGCGGCCCGCCTACGACCGAGAGCCCCGGCCCGATGTCCGTACCAGCACTCCATACCACCAGTCTGGTCAGACACGCGGCAGTGCGCCACGTGGGCACCGACCCACCTGAAGGTGAGGCCGGCTTCCACGCACCACCGTTTCCTAGCGACTCGCGACCTCAACGGACGTACAGCCGCCCCGAGTTCTGGACACGAGCGGCTGCCCGCCGACCGAGGTCGCCTACTGCCGATCCCGAGGAAGAAGGCCGTATATCATGAAATAAGCCGTGCATGCATGCAAACCGGCGCGTTACCTCCGATCCCGGCGAGGAAACATGGCCCCAGAGAAGAGAGAGGACGGCGTCAGGCCCCGAAGGCCCGCCCATGCAGATCCGCCCTCTGCTCGCGCCGGCACCACTGGAACCCGCCGGGCGGCGGGCGAGGAGGGCTTGGCGAGACGACGTCCTCGACGACGTGTCTCGGCTCCGCAGGCCATGCGCTACGCCGCCGAGCAGCTCGCGGAACTCCTGGGACGCGCACCCGAGTCGGTCTCGGCCCTCAAGCCCGCCGACGAGGGATGGCAGGCCGATGTGGAGGTGGTGGAACTGGAACGCATCCCCGAGACGACCAGCGTGATGGCCAGCTACCGGGTGTCGCTCGACGAGGAGGGCGAACTGGTGGCGTACGAGCGGATCCGCCGCTACACCCGCGGACAGATTGACCGCCCCACCTGAGACCCCGGCGCCACGACGAAGCGGAACCAACCGCTCTCGCACCGCGACGGCGGGCCGGCGAAGGGAGGCACCGTGACTGTGGTGCCGCAAAGCACAGCCAGCGTTTCCCGCAGCGGGAACACCGGGAACCTCTACGACATCCTCGAACTGATCCTGGACCGCGGTCTGGTCATCGACGTCTTCATCCGGGTGTCCCTGGTCGGCATCGAGATCCTCAAGATCGACATCCGTATCGTCGTGGCCAGCGTGGACACCTACCTCCGGTTCGCCGAGGCATGCAACCGTCTGGACCTGGAATCCGGACGCAAGGCACCGGCACAGCTCACCGACATCGTCGGAGAAGCGACCGAGGGCGGAGCACGGGGCAAGAGCAAGGGGGCGCTCACCGGCGCCGTCGAAGCCGTCACCGACTCCCTCCACCTGGGACGCGACAAGGATGACAAGGACGACGAGGACGAGAAGGAGCCCGAGCCGAAACGGGCACGGCCCACCCGCCGACCCACCAGGCGACGGGAGGAATGACATGGCCGTCTACGTCTACTCCATCACCGCTGCCACGCACCCCCGTGATCTCGACGGCCTGGCCGGAGTGGGGGAAACCCCGGCGGAGCTACGTACCGTGTGCTCCGGACCACTGTGTGCGGTCGTCGGCGACGCCCCAGACGACCTGCGGCCCAAACGACGCGACCTCATGGCGCACCAAGCCGTCCAGGAGCGTCTCATGAGCGGCGGCACCGTCCTCCCGCTGCGCTTCGGCTTCACCGCGCCCGACGACGACGCCGTACGCACCGTCCTCGAGGAGCGCCGGGAGGAGTACACGCAGCGCCTGACGGCACTGGCGGGATGCTCGGAGTACCACCTCAAGGCGGCCATCGACGAGGACGTCCTGCTGCGCCAGATCCTCCAGGAGTCACCGGAGGCCCGGCACCTCAACGACGCCATCAAAGCCGGCGACACCACCCCGGACCTCCCGCTGGCACTCGGCGAACTCGTCGCCCAGGAAGTCCTGGCCCGCCATCAGGCCCTGGCCACGGGAATCATCGAGGCGCTGCACCCCCACAGCCGGCAAGAGCGGGCTTCCGAGCCGACCGGGAAGGACTTCCTGAACATCTCCTTCCTCGTGGACGACGAACACCGGGAGCGGTTTCTCGCCGCGGAGAAGGGCCTCAGCCACGAGCTCGGCCAGGAGTTCGACTTCCGGCTGTACGGCCCGCTTCCCGCTTACAGCTTCGTCTAGAGGAGGCACCCCGTGGGCCTGCTCACCCAGATCATCACCCTCCCGCTCGCGCCCCTGCGCGGCACCGTGTGGGTTCTGGAACGCGTGGTGGAGGCCGCGGAGGACGAGTACTACGACCCCGCACCCGTCGAACAGGAACTCGCCGCGCTCGAGAGAGAGCTCCTGGCGGGACACATCGACGAGGAGACCTTCGACCGCCGCGAGGACGAACTCCTCGACCGCCTCGACGAGATCAGAGCCCACCGGCAACGCAACGACATCTGACCCCACACCGCACCCACCCGTCAGCGAAACGAGGTCGAGCCGTGACAGAGCCCCTTGCCAACCGCCTCGGCTCCCTCCCCTCCAGGTCCGCGCCGCCCTACGGCCAGTCCTCCGCCAATCTCGCCGACATCCTGGAACGCGTCCTCGACAAGGGCATCGTCATCGCCGGCGACATCCAGATCAACCTCCTCGACATCGAACTTCTCACCATCAAGCTGCGCCTGCTGATCGCGTCGGTGGACAAGGCGAAGGAGATGGGCATCGACTGGTGGGAGCACGACCCCTCACTGTCCTCCCGAGCGAGCAGCGGCCCCTCCTTGGAGGAGGAGAACCGACTCCTGCGCGAGCAGATCGAGGAGAACCGGCGACTGCGCGAGCAGATCAGCGCCTTGCGCGCCGATCCCGCTGCGCTGCCGCCGACCGAGACCCTCGACGACGAGCCCGCGGCCCCCCGCCGTCCACCCCGCCCGAAGCGATCGGAGCCCGGGACCCGAGCCGCCACGCGGGGTGAAGCATGACCTCCGGGTCGCTCGCCTACACCTACGCCGTGGCACGGCACGCGGCCGGCCTGCAGCAGACCGTGGACGGTCTCTCCGGAGTCGTCGGCGCGTCGGTTCACCTCGTGGGCTCCAGCCGCGGCGAGGACGTCGTGGCCGCCGTGAGCCCCGTACCGAGGGAGGACTTCGACGAGGCCGCGCTCCCCGGTCACCTCGAGGACCTCCGATGGCTCGAGAGACTCGCCCGTTCCCACCACGGTGTGGTCGAGGCCGTCGCCGCGTGCACCACCGTCCTTCCCCTGCGTCTGGCGACGGTGTATCTCGACGACGATCGGGTACGGACCATGCTCGATGACCGGCTGGGTGCGTTCCGCGACCAGCTGTCCCACCTGTCCGAGCACGTGGAATGGGGCGTCAAGCTGTACGTCGATGCCTCGGCCGCCCCGCAGACCCCGCCCTCGCAAACGCCGGACCTCAGCCCCGGACGTGCGTACCTGCACCGGCGCCGGGCCGAACAGGAGTCGCAGCACGACGCTTTCCGCTCCGCCGGGCGAGCCGCCGAGCGGATCGAGGCAGCAGCCCGTGCCCATGCCGCGGACCGCGTCCGGCACCGCGTCCAGGAAGGCGAGCTGGCGGTCGAATCAGGCGTGAACGTCCTGAACGACGCCTATCTCCTCCCGCTGGACCACGCCGACGCCTTCCGGGCCGACGTACTGCACTCGACGGACTCCCTGCCCGGCGTGCGCGTCGTCGTCACCGGCCCATGGGCCCCCTACTCCTTCGCCGCCCCCGGCCCGGCGGAAGAGAGCACGCCATGAACGCGCCCGCCGGCAGGCCGTCCAGCTCGCACGCGGCCGTGCCGCCGCGCCAGGCCGCCCTCATCGACCTGCTGGACCGGCTACTCAGCGGAGGCGTGGTCCTCACCGGCGACCTCGTCCTGTCCATCGCGGACATCGACCTCGTGCGGGTCTCCCTGCGCGCACTCATCGTCTCCGTCGGCGGACAGACCCCCTCCCCCTTCACGATCAGCACCCCGCCGCAGCGGGAACAGCCATGACCGGCGACGCCCGTCGGCCACCCAGCCGATACGACGAAGTCGCTGAAGCAGCCGCCCGAGCCTTCCGTCTTCTGCCCGAGACGTCCTACGGTCCGCCCCCGGCCCCCGGCACGGCACCGGGGCGGGCGCACAGGATCTCCACCAATCCGGAAACGGTCGAGCGGGACCTGATGAAGCTGGTCCTCACCGTCGTCGAACTACTGCGCCAGCTCATGGAACGCCAGGCCGTCCACCGCGTCGAGGCCGGAGATCTCAGCGAGGAGCAGGAAGAGACGCTCGGAGCGACACTGATGGCTCTCCACGACCGCATGAGCGAGCTCTGTGCCCGTTACGGCCTGACCATGCAGGATCTCAACCTGGATCTCGGCCCCCTGGGGAGCCTGCTGCCGCCCTCCGACTAGAAGGCGGATCCGAGCCACGACAGGCCCGGCCCGCACGCCCCGTGAGGCGTGCCGGCCGCCCGGGTTCGAGAGGGGGCCGGCAGGCGGGTGGCCGCACAGCCCTCGGCCGAGTGGCCCTCGGCCGAGTGGTCACGGGGCCCGCGTGTCGGCCGCCGGCGGCTCGCCGTCCTCGTCGTCGTCATCGGCCTTGGCCCGGACGTCCGCCGGGGTCGGCGCGGTGATGTTCCGCTGCTCTGCGGACCGCTCCCGCGTCTCGTCGTCGACCTGCGGGGTGTCGTTCTCCTCCGGAGTGCTCACGGCAGTCGTCCTCTCATCCGGTTCGGAGGCCGGGACCGCTCTCGCGCACGGGTTCCCGGCCGGAGGGGCCGGCACATCGGGGCGCCGGTCCTGCGCCGCGTACCCGCCCGGGCAGTCCGGGCAAGCACCTGGCCCGGCGGCGATGTCCGTGCCGGGTGAACAGGTCCGCGGTGTCGGTCGGGCCGAGCGATCGCCTGCCCCGGGGCGAGGCCCCGCCAGGACCAGGTTCTTACCGGTGCCCCCGGCCGGCAACCGCTCGCGCTCAGGGCGGGCAGCCGCAGAGAGGACACCTGCTTCAGGACGTGTCCAGGGCGGTGAGCGGCCCGATTCCCGGGCACACGCTCCACCACAGGCCGCAAGCCGGGACGGAGCCGTCGGGTAAGGGAGCCGTGACAATGAATATCGTCGAACGGGCGCTGCGGGCAGCCGACCGTGCCCAGCAGCACCGCACACCGCCAGGGGTGGTGGTCGGCGTGGTCAAGAAGTACGGCGACGACCGCGGCGGCCTGCTCGCCGCGCTGATCACCTACTACGGGTTCGTCGCACTGATCCCGCTGCTGCTCCTGCTCTCCACCGTGCTGGGGTTCGTCCTGCACGGCCGCCCCGGCGCGCAGAAGGCCGTGGTCGACTCCGCGCTCGCCGACTTCCCGATCATCGGCGATCAACTGCGCCAGAACGTCCACTCCGTGCAGGGCAGCGGGCTCGCGCTGGCCGTCGGCGTGCTCGGCCTGCTGTACGGGGCGCTGGGCATCGCCCAGGTCCTCCAGCACGCCATGGCCGAGGTCTGGAACATCCCCGGCAGACAGCGCCCGGGCTACTGGCCGCGCCTGGCCCGCAGCCTGCTGCTCTTCACCACCCTGACCGTCGGTCTGCTGGTGGCCACCGCCGCGGCCACCCTGATCGGCACCACCCTGGCCGGACTGCCCGCTCGGATCGGCGCGCTGGTGCTGTCCGCCCTGGTCAACACCGCCCTGTGCCTGGGCTGCTTCCGCGTGCTCACGCCGGCCCAGGTCCCCACCCGGGCGCTGGTGCCCGGCTGCGCGGTCGCCGGACCGCTGTTCACCGTCCTGCAGGCGTTCGGCGCTGTCCTGGTCACCCACGAGCTGCGCCACGCCAGCGCGGTGTACGGGTTCTTCGCGACCGTGATCGGTTTGCTGTTCTGGCTGTACCTGGCCGCACAGATCACCCTGTTCGCAGCGGAGACCAATGTGGTGCTGCACCGCCGGCTGTGGCCGCGCAGCCTGCTGCAGCCGCCGCTGACCGGGGCCGACGAGGAGGTCCTGGAAGCGGTCGCCCGGCAGGAGGAGCGCCGGCCCGAGCAGCATGTCGACGTCGTCTTCACCGACGAGCCCGACGACACCACCCGAACGGCCCGCCACGATCCCCCCGGCACGGACGACGGCGCGCCACCGAACCGGTGATCTGCCCACCACCGCCTGCTCGGGGCAGGGCGTTGAGGGGATTTCGCCGGAAGGCGGCTCCGGGCGCCGCGTCTGAAGGAGATGGGGGCCTGGGTCACGCACAGGTTCTGCTCACAGAGCGGCGCCGGCGCTCGGCCGTCCCCCGCCATCCCCGGGTGCGAGGACCGCCGCGCTCACCGCGCGGTGCCACCCGTTCAGCATGCGGGCCTGGTCGGCGGCCCGCTCGACCAGGCGGTCCAGCTCCGCCTGGTCGAGGCGCGAGTCGGTGTCGGCGATGGCGCGCAGGGCGCGCCACAGCGCGGCCTTGCCCTCGACGCCGGTGCGCAGCGTTTCCAGTTCGATCAGGTCGCTGAGCGGCGAGCGGCGCACGAGGGTTCCGTTGGGCTTGAGGCGGCCGAGGCGTTCACCGGCGAGGCCGAGCCATGTCCGGTAGTGCCGTATGGGCACCCCGAGCCGGTTCATGATCCCGACGAGGTCGTCGCGGTCCTCTTCGATGTCACGCGCCAGGCGGCGCAGGTCGGTCGCGCGAGGGCTGTCGCGGTGGGTGCGGGCCATGCGGTCGGCGAGCGCGGCGCCGCCGAACGCGCCGGTCAAGTGGTCGTTCAGGTAGATGTGGAGCGGCTCGGCCAAGGGTTGGGGAGACATCGCGGATCCTCCCGGTGAGGAGACCGGCTCGGAGTGGCCGGGCAAGGGAACCTCGGCGGTCCCCGTCCTGGTAGGAGCGGGGTTGTCCAGCCATTCCATCGTGCCCCGGGCCGCGACACCCCGCTCCTCGGCTGCCGGTCCCGGGCGGCCCAAGGTCCGGACTCGTCCTGACAACCGCGGTCAGCGTCAGGCGCCGGACCGGGCGGTCCGGCACAGCAGCCGGTCCAGGGCCCAGATCGTCACCAGCCGGTCCGGCCCCCAGGCCCAGGCGCGCCGCCCGGGCATAGCCGGAGCCCTGCCAGTGCAACCGGCGCGTCGTGTGTGCGTCCGTATCCATCGCGAACAGACAGCCTGCCTCCGCCGCCAGCCGCAGGTCGTCGGGTGGGTCGCGCCGCTCCGGCAGGCAGTTGATCTCCACGGCCGTACCGGCCTCGGCACAGGCCCGGAAGACCGCGTCGGCGTCGAACCGCGACTGCGGCCGGCTGCGGCGGGTGACCGGCCGCCCGGTGCGGTGCCCCAGCACGTCGACGCACGGGTCGCGGACGGCCGCCACCATCCGGGCGGTCATCGGCCCCGGCTCCGCGCGCAGCCTCGAGTGCACCGGCGTCAGTCCTCGGTCGGGCCCAGGTCGGGTGTGCCGCGCAGTTCGACCGTGCGGGTGGTGGAGCCGTGCAGTTCGAGCACGGTGATCTCGTTCCGGCCGGCCTTCAGGACCGGTGCGGGGACGTGGAGCGTGCTCTGCGGGCCCCGGGACCAGTACCGGCCGAGTGCGAAGCCGTTGATCCAGACGTGGCCCTTGGTCCAGCCGTCCAGGGAGACGAAGCCGTCGGCCGGCCGGTCGATGTCCAGGTGTCCGCGGTGGAAGGCGGGGCCGACCGGGGGCGCGGCAGGCTCGAACGCGACGAAGGACAGTCCGCCCAGCTCGTCGAGCGGCAGCGGCCGGCTGTCCCAGCCCTCCGGAGCCCGCCCGTTGACGGTGACCTCGCCGAGCAACCCCTTGCGGTCGTGCACGCCCTGCCCGTAGTTGACCCGGCCCTGGTTCTCCACCAGGACGGCCAGCTGCGCGCCGCGCCGGGGGACGTGGAAGGAGAGGGTGTGCTCGTGGTTCTCGCGTTCCAGGACGCCGACCGGCTGGCCGTCCACGAAGACCTGGGCGCGGTCCCGTACCTCGGCGATGCGCAGGGTGGCCGGTCCGGCCGCCGGGAGCGGCGTCTCGTACAGGACGAAGCCGAAGGACTGGCCGAGCTGTTCCATGGTCTGCGGCCGGTCGGCGTGCACCGCACTGCCGAGCCGCTCGCGCTGGTCCAGGAGGCCTGCGGAGGCGGTGAGTTCGGCGACGGCCGGGGCGAGCTTGGGGGCCGGGCCCGGTACCGGCTCCTCGGGGACGGGCCCGTACCTGGCGATGACCTCGCGGAAGGCGGCGTACTTGGGGGTGGGGTCACCGGCCTCGTCCAGCGGTGCGTCGTAGTCGTAGGAGGTGACGGTGGGGCGGTAGGTGCCCTTGTCGTTGGCGCCGTTGGTGAAGCCGAAGTTGGTGCCGCCGTGGAACATGTAGATGTTGACGGAGGATCCGGCCGCGAGCAGCCGGTCGAGGTCCGCCGCCGCATCGGCAGCGCTGCGGGTGACATGGGTGCCGCCCCAGCGGTCGAACCAGCCGATCCAGAACTCGCTGCACATCAGCGGACCGGAGGGCTGCCGCGTGCGCAGTTCGGCGAGCCCGGCGTCCACCCTGCTGCCGAGGTTGACGGTGCGCAGGACCCCGTCGAGGCCGCCGCGCGCCAGGTCGGAGGGCTGGTCGCAGGTGAACAGCGGCACGTCGACGCCGTGCCGGAGCAAGAGCGCCGCCAGGTCCTCCAGGTAGCCGGAGTCGTCGCCGTACGCGCCGTACTCGTTCTCCAGCTGGACGGCGAGGATCGGGCCGCCGCGGGTGGAGAGGTGGCGGAGGACGGGCGGCAGGAGGGCGGCGAGGTAGTCGTCGACGGCCTTCAGGTAGCGCGGGTCGCGGCTGCGCAGTTCGATGTTCTCCTCGGCGAGCAGCCAGGCGGGCAGGCCCCCGCCCTCCCACTCGGCGCAGATGTACGGGCCGGGGCGGAGCAGGACGTGCAGGCCCTCGGCGGCCGCGAGGTCGAGGAAGCGGGGCAGGTCGAGACCTGCGTCCAGCCGGAACTCACCCGGGTGGGGCGCGTGGAGGTTCCACGGGACGTAGGTCTCGACCGTGTTGAGCCCCATCAGCCGTGCTTTGCGGAGCCGATCGGCCCACTGCTCCGGGTGGACGCGGAAGTAGTGCAGTCCGCCGGAGATGATGCGCAGCGGTCGGTCGTCGAGACGGAAGCCGTCTTCGGCGATCTCCATTCGTGGCATGGCTGTGGTGCTCCTTGCTGGAGAGGCGGTGGTCGGGTCAGCTCAGCGGGCGGCAGAGCAGGGCGTCGGGGACGCCGCCCTGCCTCCAGGCCCAGGTGTAGGCGACGCCGGCGACGTACTCGTTGTCGGCGCACTGGCCCTTGTAATAGCCGGGTGCCCAGTCGTTGGCGGTGGCGCCGCCGGAGGTGGGCCGGTTGTCGCCCTTGTCGAACCAGTTGTCATGGCCGGTGGTCGGCAGCGGCGTGGCGGAGGGCGCGCACAGCAGGGCGGCCATCGCGTTGCCGTTGACGCTGTAGCCGACGGCGAAGGTGTTGTCGGGGCACTGGAGCTTGTTGTAGCCCCCGGCCCAGTCACCGTGGGTGACGTAGCGTTCGTCGGTGACGGTGACCCAGGCGCCGGTTCCCCCAGCGGGTTGGCCCGCGTCGGTGCACAGGCCGCGGCTGTCGCTGCGGCCGAGGCCGATCAGGCGCTCGGTGTCGGGGCAGTTGCCCTTGCGGTTGCCGTTGGACCAGTCGGGCTGGGCGAGCATACGGCGTGAGACGTTCTGGTCGCCGAAGTCGAGGTCGAGCATGTTCCAGTGGTCGACCTGGGCGACCTGGCCGGTCTTGCCGGAGGCGGTGACCAGCTTGTTCCAGTCGGCGGCGCGCCAGTCGCCCGGGTCCTCCAGGCCCAGCCGCTTGCCGGTGGAGTCGTAGGAGTTCAGGGCCCAGCTGTCCTGCGGTCTGCCGTCGGCTCCGGTCCAGCCGACCAGCGGCCAGACCGCGAAGTCGGTGTCGTGGGCCACCATGATGTCGGTGAAGTTGGTCCACCAGGCCGGCTCCAGCGGGTCGCTCTCGTCGCGTCCGGCCGCGCCGAACTCGCTGATCCACACGGGCGCGGTGAAGTGCTGGCCGGCTTCCGTGACGAACAGCGCCTCGTCGTTGACGAGTTGCTTGAGCTGGTCGAGCGGGAACCTCTCGTACGGCCAGTCGTTGGTGTGGCCGGCACCGCTGGCGGCACCGGTGTAGTTCGGGCCCGTGTAGCCGTAGAAGTGGGCCGAGTAGACCAGCTTGTCCGAGGCGATCAGCGTGTTGGACAGGTTGCGGACCGGGGTCAGCATCGGCCGGCCGTGGGGGAACAGCGCTCCGGGGTCGGCCGGGATGCCGTACCAGTTGATGCCCTCCATGACGATGAGCATGTCGGGGTCGGCCTGGAGGATCTTGTTACCGGCGTCCTCGAAGGCGGCGTACTCGTCGTGGTCGTTGCCCCAGCCCCAGTTCGGGTCGTTCCAGGTGTCGCGGCGGACCTCGTTGCGCAGGTCGGCGCCGACGACCCGCTTGTTGCCCTGGTAGCGCTTGACGAGGAACAGCCAGTCGTTCTGCCACTGCTGGGTCGACTGACCGCTGTTCCAGCGCTCGTTGCCGTCCAGGCCGCAGCAGAAGCGGTAGCTGGTGGTGTGGTTGTTCAGGATGACGGCGAAGCCGTCGGCGGTGAGCGCCGCGACCACCGCGTCGAACACCTGCAGCGGGGTCTTGCCCTTGAGCTGCGGGTTGGCCGCGACGGCGGAGTCGGGCACGACGGTGGTGTCGTGGATCAGCGCGTTCGCGTACGGGAGGCGGATGCTGTTGAGGCCCAGCGCGTGGAAGTCGGCGAGGAGCTTCGCCATCGGCGCCCGGTCCAGGCCGAGCGGGATGTTGTGCGACACCTGCCGCGCCTGGTTGTCGGCCGGGTCGTTGACGTCCCCGCTGCCCTCCCAGGTGCCCTGGGCACCGGCCCAGTTACCGGCCTTCAGCTTGAAGCGGTCGCCGTTCGCGTCCACGATGTACCGGCCCCGGGTGCTGAGCGGGCCGGTCCAGGACGCGGCGAGCTGAGCGCCCGTCATCGGGGTGGGTGCGGCGACCGTGGCGGCGGTGGCCGCAAGGGGCGCCGCGACGGTGCCGGGGCTCCCCCCGATCAGGAGCCCGGCCGTGGCGAGCACGACGGGAACGAGGCGGGTGACGAATCCTCGGGCCGTGAGCGCCGATCTGTCGGATCTCATGGGTGGTCCCTCCCTTGGAGTGGGGTGAACGGTGCGGGTCGAGCGGGGTGGTGCCGGGTGGGGCGGGGTGCGGTCTGGGCGGGGTGCGGTCCGGGCGGGGACGGCCTCGGCAGGGACGGTCTGGGCGGGTGCGCTCAGCCCTTGAGGCCGCTGGTGGCGATGCCTTCGACGATGTGGCGCTGGGCGACGAGGAACATGGCCACCAGCGGTGCGATGGTCACGACGGCGCCGGCGAACAGGCCGGGCAGGTTGATGGTCTGCGAAGTGAGGAACGTCGACAGCGCGATCTGAGCGGTCCAGGCGGACGGGTCCTGGCCGATGACCAGGGGCCACAGAAAGGAGTTCCAGCTGTCGATGAAGGCCAGCGCGCCGAGGGAGGCGAGCATGGCGCCCGAGGACGGGAGCGCGATCCTGCGGTAGATGCCGAGCCAGCCGAGCCCGTCTAGCCGTCCGGCCTCCTCGATCTCGGCGGGGAACTGCAGGTAGAAGTTGCGGAACAGCAGTACCGCGAACGGGTTGAACAGCCCGGGTGCGATGACGCCCCAGAGGGTGTTGACCCCGCCCATCGAGCCGACCACGACGAAGGTCGGCACGAAGGTCACCGAGCCGGGGATCATCAGCGTGGCCACCACCAGGGCCAGCAGCACGCCGCGGCCGGGCACCGGGATCCGCGCGAGGGCGTATCCGGCGGCGGAGGCGAGGAGCGTGGAGACCGGGGCGGTGATCGAGGCGATCAGCAGGGAGTTCCCGAGCGCCTGGCCCATGTGGAGGGTGGGGTCGTCGAAGAGCGCGGTGAAGTTCTCCCAGTGCATGGTGGTGGGCCACCACGTCCAGTGCGGGGAGGTGAGGCCCCGGGAGTCCATGAGCGCGTTGCGCAGCATCAGGTAGAACGGGGCCAGGAAGACCAGCGTCAGCAGGCCCACCAGCGCGGCGCGCACGACCTGGCGCAGAGTGCTGCCGAGTGGCGTCGTCACGGCATGCTCACTCTCCCTTCCCGAATCCGGTGACGCGCCCCTGGATCAGGGTCACGCCGACGATCAGCGCGGTGAGGACGAACGCCCCTGCCGATCCGAGGCCGTAGTTCTGAGCACTCATCGCGGTGTTGTAGAGGTAGACCAGCGGAGTCTGTACGGGGGCGGTGCCCGTCCCGGAGAGGCCGCTGTTGAACAGGTTGTAGAACTCGTCGAAGGCCTGGAAGGCGGCGATGAACTGCAGCATCAGCACGGCGACGGAGGTGTTGCGCAGCATCGGCAGGGTGATCCGGCGCAGCCGCCGCCATCCGGTCGCACCGTCCAGCGCGGCGGCCTCGTTGATCTCCTGCGGGATCGCCTGCAGGCCGGCCAGGAAGAGCACCATGTAGAAGCCGACCTGGAGCCACAGCCGGACGGTCACCAGGACGATCCAGTACAGCGGGGGCGAGGTGGTCTGCAGCCACGGGACCGCGGACATCCCGAACCAGCCGCCGATCGTGTTGGCGATGCCCGCCGGCAGTCCGTTGAACAGGCACATCTTCCACAGCAGCGAGGCCGCGACGTAGGAGACGGCGGCGGGGATCAGGAAGGCGGTCCGCACCAGGGCCCGGCCGCGCCGGACGCGGTGCACCAGCAGGGCGAGGCCGAGCGAGGCGGCGAAGGTGACCGGGACGATGGCGACGGTGAACAGCAGGATCTGCACCAGCGAGGTCCGGAACCCGGCGTCGGAGAGCAGCTCCCGGTAGTTGTCCAGGCCGACCCAGTGGCCGAGGGCGATGGTGCCGCGGGCGTCGCTGAGGCTGAGCAGGAAGCTCCAGCCGATCGCGACGTACTTGAAGATCCCGAGGCCGAGCAGCATCGGCGCGGTGAGCAGGGCGAACGCTCCCCAGGCCCGGTGGTCGGCGCCGCGCCGGCGGGTCGGGGCGGGGCTCCGTGGCCGGGCTGGTGGGCGTCCGGCACGCTCGGAGCGCACGGTGGTGTCCGAGGGACTGTTCATCACGGGCGCTGCTTGTCCACGGCGGTCTGGGCCTGCCCGGCCGCGTCCGCCAGGAGCTGCGCGGGGTCGCCCTGCCCGGCGGCGATCTTGGTGGCAGCGGCGTTCAGCGGCGTGCTGACCGCGGTCTCCCAGGTGTTCGGGGTGGACCGGCCGTACTTGGCGGCGAGCTCGACGGTCTCCCTGGCGGTCCCCCGGGTGAGCTTGTCGGCGCCCGCGGTCACCGACTTCCGGGGCGGGATGTGGAAGCCGTAGCTCTCCGACCAGTCCTTCTGCAGCTCGGTCTGCTCGACCCAGAGCCACTGGACGAACTTCTTGGCCGCGTCCACGTTCTTGCCCTTGGCGTTGACGCAGCTGGTCCAGCCGCCCACCCGCACCGCCGGGGTGCCACCCGGCTTGAAGGCGGGCCAGGGCAGCACCCCGAAGTCGTCGCCGAGCGCCGTGCTGATCGCGGGCATAGCCCACAGGCCGCACCACTGCATGGGGACGACGTCCTGGGTGAACGCGGACGGGTCCCACCAGTCGGTGGTGAAGCCGAGCAGCAGGGACTGGTCGTCGTGCAGGCGCTTGAGTCCGGCGACCGCCTCGACCGCCTGCGGGGAGGCGTACGCCACCCTGCCGTCGGTCACCAGGTCACCGCCGTTGGAGAACACGGCGAGGACGGCGCTGTCGCCGATGCCGTCGTTGCCGAGGAACAGGCCCTTGGTGTTCTTGGTGGTGAGGGCCTTGGCGGCGGCGACCAGCGCGTCGAAGCTGTCCGGCGGGGTGATCCCGGCCTTGGCCAGGGCGCTCTTGCGGTAGTAGAGCATCATCACGTCGTCGATCATCTTGATGCCGTGAAGCTTGCCGTCGATCGTCACGTAGTCGAGGTCGCCCGGGTTGAAGTCGGCCTTGGCGCTTCCGTACAGGTCGTCCAGTGCGGCGATCTGGCCGCGCCGGGCCATCGCGGCACTGAGCTCGCCGATCTCGAAGACGTCGGGGGCGGCGTCGGTCAGCAGGGTCGCGTTGAGCTTGCTGGTGTAGTCGCCGGGCACCCAGGTGACCTTGACCGCGATGCCCGGGTGGGCCTTGGTGAAGGCGGCGGCGTAGCGGGTGAGGGCCTGCTGGGTGCCGGCCTCGCCGTAGGCGTGGGACCAGACGTTCAGGGTGGTCTTCGCGCCGGAGTCCCCGCCGGTCGGGCTGGTGCTGCAGCCGACCGCTACGCCGGCGGTGAACAGCAGCGAGCCGCCCAGGAATCCCCTTCGGCTAAGCTCTGCTCTGTGTGCGCTCATGTCGCATCCTCGTGGGTGGGGGTGGGAGATGGGTGTGTTCGGGTCTGGCCGGTGTCCGGTATCAGTGCTTGCAGGCAGTCGAGGACACTGGTCAGGCCGGTCTGTGGTGGTGGCGTCGGTGTCGGCGTCGCGGGGGTTGCGGGAAGCCGGCCCGGAGAAGCGGCTCCGGGCAGTCGTTACGGGAACAGCGCCTGGATGCCCACGATGGCGGCGCCGCGGGCCCACTCCTCCCAGGGCAGCGGGCGCAGGGTCAGCGGGCATTTCGCCGCCGCCTTGAAGCAGTGGCTGGTGTAGGCGTCCTTGATGTGGACTCCGAAGAGGTCGTAGGTGTCGAGCCCCTCCCCGCTGACGACGACGCGCTCCGGGCCCACCAGGTTCACCAGGGTGGCGATGCCGACGCCGATCGCGCGGCCTGCCCGGGCGAACGCCGCACCTGCGGCGGGGTCTCCGCTGCGGGCGAGGTCCACGACGCCGTCGAAGTCGAGGTCGGGGCGGCCCGTGTCGCGCCGGACGGCGTCCCGGATCGCGTCGCTCGACGCGATGGCCTCGACGCAGCCGACCGCCCCGCAGTGACAGCGCGGGCCCGACGGATCGACGCAGATGTGCCCGATCTCGCCGGCCACACCGTAGGCCCCGGTCACCAGCCGGCCGTTGACGACCAGTCCGGAGCCGATGCCGGCGCCGATGGTGACCAGCGCGAAGTAGTCGGTCCCGATGCCCTCCCCGAACCAGTACTCGGCGACGGTCAGGGCCTTGACGTCGTTCTCCACGGTCACGCTCAGCCCGGTCGACCGGGCCACCGTCTCGGCGAGCGGGATGTCGCGCCAGTCGGGCAGGACCGAGTACCGCACCCGGCCCCGGGGGCGGTCCACGTCCCCGGAGACCGCGATTCCGAGATGCCGGGTACGGCCACGGAACGCGGGGTCGCCGTCGAGGAGCTCGGCGACCATCTCGGTGAGCAGCGCGCACACGGCCTCCGGCCGGCGGTCGCCCAGCCGGTGGCCGGCGGTCGCCCGGACCTGGGCCCGCAGGTCGCAGACCGAACCGTAGAGCATGTCGGCGCTGATCTTCACGCCGAGGAAGAACTCGCGGTCCGGGGTGACCGCCAGCGGGTTGACCGGGCGCCCGGCCCCCGGAGCGGTCCGTTCCGGGGGCAGTTCGTGGAGGTAGCCGTCCTCGAGCAGAGGCCTGGCCGCCTTGGTGACGGCCGTCGAGGACAGACCCGTCCGGCGGGCCAGCTCGACCCTGCTGAGCGGGCTCTCGGCCAACAGCATGGCGAGGATCGTGGTTTCGGCCGGTGCGGTGACCAACGGCTGCGACTGGTTCGGAAACACGGGTGCAACGTACCGGCAAATAAATAACTTCGTCCAGTATTGATTTTGGCCAGCCCCGCTCCTACGCTCGCCCCACCTCCGTGCCTGTCCGAGATTCCTCAACTCCGAGGCCGGCGCCCGCTCCTGGCCTCCTTCCTGTCCGTGCTCCGCTCCGCACCCCTGGGACCGTCCGTGCTCGCCACACACTCGCCCGTATCCTTCGACGCCGCCCGCGGTCTCGCCGTCCTCCGCACCCCGAACAGCTTGTACGCGCTCCGCATCGGCGCCGACGGCAGCCCCCGCCACCTCCACTGGGGATCGGCGATCGACACCGACGCCCTGGGCGGCCTGCCCGCGGCCGCCTCACCCGCCGAGAGCAGCTTCGAGGCGGACCCGGCGCCGGACGAACTGGCCCCGCAGACCGGTGCACGGTTCGGGCCGGCCGGCCTCCAGGTGCGGTTCGCCGACGGCACCCGCGGCGCCCAGTGGTCCTTCGCCGGGCACACCGTCCGGGACGGGGAACTGCGCCTGCTCCTGGCCGACCGCCGCTACCCGCTGGCCGCCGCACTGTGCTACCGCGTCCGCCCCGGCAGTGACGTCGTCGAGCGCTGGGTGGAGCTCACCCACACCGGGGCCGGCGGCTCCGGCCCGATCGCCGTCGACCGGCTGGACTCGGCCGCCTGGACGGTGCCGGCCCTGCCCGACTACCGGCTCAGCCACCTGGCGGGCGGCTGGAACAGCGAGTTCCAGCTGCACCGTGACCGGCTCCCCGTCGCCGAGACCGTGCTCACCAGCCGCCGCGGCCTCACCAGCCACCACGCAGGCCCCTGGCTCGCCCTCGACGACGGCACCGCCGACGAGGACCGCGGCGAGGTCTGGAGCACCGCCCTGGCCTGGAGCGGAAGCTGGCGCGTCACCGTGCACCGCGACCCGGTCGGCCGGACCACCTGGACCGGCGGCTTCGGCCACGAGGGGCTCACCTGGACCCTGCAGCCCGGCGAGAGCCTGCACACCCCCGTCTTCGCCGGCCTCTACTCCGCCGGCGGCTTCGGCGCCGCCAGCCGCGCCTGGCACACGCACGTCCGCCACCACGTCCTGCCCGACCCCGACCGCGACCGGCCCGTCGTCTACAACTCGTGGGAGGCCACCGGCTTCGACGTCGGCCAGCCCGGCCAGCAGCGCCTGGCCCGGCTGGCCGCACGAGTGGGCGCCGAGCTCTTCGTCCTCGACGACGGATGGTTCGGCGGCCGTACCAGCGACCGGAGCGGCCTCGGCGACTGGACGCCCCGGCCCGAGGCGTTCCCCGACGGGCTGCGCCCGCTGGCTGACGAGGTGCACCGCCTGGGCATGGCCTTCGGCCTGTGGGTGGAGCCGGAGATGGTCAACCGCGACAGCGACCTCTACCGGGCCCACCCCGACTGGGTCGTCCACTCGCCCACCCGGGACGCCACCGAGCTGCGCAACCAGCTCATGCTGAACCTCGCCCGCCCCGAGGTCGAGGCCTGGGCCCACCGGACCCTGGACCGGCTGGTGCGCGACCACGACGTCGACTGGCTCAAGTGGGACGCCAACCGGGTCGTCACCGAAGCCGGATGGCCCGGCCACCCGGACCCCGACCGGCTGTGGATCGACCACACCCGCGCCGTGTACCGGATCATGGACCGCCTCCGCGCCGACCACCCCGGTCTGCGCATCGAGGCCTGCGCGGGCGGCGGCGGCCGGGTCGACCTCGGCGTCCTCGCCCGCACCGACCAGGCCTGGACCTCCGACAACACCGACCCCGTCGACCGGATCGGCATCCAGCACGGCTTCAGCCAGCTCTTCCCCGCCCAGGCGATGGCCGCGTGGGTCACCGACAGCCCCAACGTCGCCACCGGGCGCACCACCCCCCTGCGGTTCCGCTTCCACGTCGCCATGGCCGGCGCACTCGGCCTCGGCGGCGACCTGACCGGGTGGACCGACGCGGAGCTCGACGAGGCCGCCGACCTCGTGACCGCCTACAAGGAGATCCGCCCGCTGGTCCAGCACGGCCGCCAGCACCGCCTGACCGGCCCCGGCGGAGTGACGGCCGTGCACTACGCCGCCCAGGACGGCACCGAACACGCCGTCCTCGCCTGGCGCCCGCAGACCCGCTTCGGGCACCCGGCCGCCCCGCTGCGTCTGCCCGCCCTCGACACCGGCGCCGACTACCTCGACCTCGACACCGGGCTGATCCACCGCGGCGCGCTGCTGGTGGACCGCGGCATCGACCTGCGCCTGCCCGCCGGCGACCACGCCAGCCGCCTGATCCGGCTGCGCCGCACCGGCTGAGCCCCGCCCTCCCCCACTACCTTCTCCGACCGGCCCTCCCCCAGCCCCTTCTCCGACCCCCTCCCCGGAAGGACTCGAGCACCTTGGCCACCCCCCGCGTCCTGGTCGTCGGCATCGACGGCGTGCGCCTCGACCTGCTACCGCTGCTGGACACCCCCCACCTCGACGACCTCGCGAACGCCGGCTTCCTCGCGCCCGTCCACATCGACGACGACACGCCGACCATGTCGGGCCCCTGCTGGACCACGATCGTCACCGGTGTCGGCGTGGCCAAGCACGGCGTCTGGGGCAACAACTTCTCCGGGCACCGCCTCGACGTCTTCCCCGACTTCACCACCCGGCTGGCCGCCGAGCGCGGGCTGCGGACCTTCGCCGTCGGCGGCTGGGAACCCCTGTTCCTGGCCCGACAGGGCGGTCCGGTCTTCGCCGCGCCGAGCAGGCTCGCCTACATCGCCCCGCGTGAGGACACCCCGGAGGCCTGGGAGGAGTGCGACGAGAGCGTGACCGCCGAGGCCGTCCGGATTCTCGGCTCCGGCGAGGACCTCGCCGCGTCCTTCGTCTACCTCGGCGCCGTCGACGAGACCGCCCACTTCCTCGGCTGCGGCACCGAGTACCGGCGCGCCATCGAGGCCGCCGACCGGCGGCTCGGAGAGCTCCTCGCCGCCGTACGGGGCCGTCCCGACGCCGACTCCGAGGAGTGGACCGTCATCGTGGTGACCGATCACGGCCACCGCGAGGAAGGCGGCCACGGCGGCCGGAGCGATCAGGAGCGCACCGCCTGGATAGCCGCCTGCGGGCCCGGCATCACCCCGCTCACCCGGCCGGAAGGCCTCCGCCACGCCGATGTCGCCGCCCACGCCTACGCCGCCCTCGGCATCCCGGCCGACCCCCACTGGACCCTGGACGGAACCGCTCTCACCGTCAGCTGATCCGACCGAGGCGGGCCGAACCCGGCGGCCTCCCGACCTCGCCCAAATCCTCGGAGCGCCTGCTGCGTGAACAGCCTCCCCCGACGCCGATCACACCTGACGCCTCATCAGCCCTGGGCGGCAAGGGTCAGCATCGGTCCGAGCCCACCCGCACAGATGCGCGCATACCCGAGAGCTCGCGCAGACAGGCGTGCAGCGGACAGGGGCCGGGGGTCCGCTCAGACGACCAGGGCAGACACCGAGGCTCGGGTGGTGGCGGAGAGGAGAGCTTCGCGAGGTACCCGCGCTGCGGCGGCCAGGGCACGGCCCAGCGGATAGGCGTGCGCGGCTGACGGAAGTCGGCCGGGGCGACCGCTGAGTACCACGTCGATGGAGCCCAGGACGCCACGCCTTTCCCTGGTGCGGTCCAGTCGTCGCAGCACTTGGCGGGCGACTGCTTCCGCGCTGTCGTACAGGATGGTTCCGGCGGGCAGGCTCTGCAGAATCTCCGGAGCCACCAACGGGTAGTGCGTGCATCCCAGCACCACGGCGTCGCAGTTCCGGGGGGTTCGCTCGGCCGCGTCGGCGATCGCCTCCGCTGCGGCGGCCACGTCACCGTGGTCGATCGCTTCGGCCAGGCCGGGGCACGCGACCCGGGCGACTGGCACGCCGTTCGCGAAGTCTGCGATCAGCCGTTCCTGGTAGTCACTCGCGGTCGTCCGGACGGTCGCCCATACGGCGAGGTTCCGACCGGTCGCCGCGGCCGGCTTCACGGCGGGGACGGTCCCGATCACGGGAATGCGAGGCTCGAACCTCTCGCGCAGGGCGTCGATCGCGGTGACGGTGGCGGTATTGCAGGGCACCACGATGGCCTCCGCGCCGCGCTCCGTGGCCAGATCCGCGGCGGTGAGCAGACGGTCCGTGACGAAGGAGGCGGATTTGGGTCCCCAGGGGGCGCCCTCGGGATCCAGAAGCAGGAGCAGATCGAGGTCCGGGGCAAGATGCCGAAGCCAGCCGGCCGTATGGAGAAGGCCGAATCCCGAATCGATCAACGCCACCGTCATGGGGGCCAACGTACCAGTCGGGTCTCGCCGCACCCGTGGCGGCCAGGACCGTCAGGTCGGCAGCGTGATCGACTGCGCGTGGTGGAACACGTTCTTGTCGTCCCAGGTCTTCTTGGCCTTCTGCAGGCGCGCGTGGTTCTGCCCGCCATCGGAAGGCCGACGCCTCTGCCCGGCTCAGGGGCATGCGCCATGAGGTGGCGGCAGCGGAGCCACCCGCCCCCAGAGGTCGTCCGGAACAAGATCAGCAGGCACCCCGACACCTTGCCGACCAAGATCGCCAAGCGCACGACCTCCGGCTTGGCTCATTCTGAAGCGATCCGACTAAGTGTTATCGCCACCGAGGCCACCGGTCTCCTCTGGTGTCGGCGCACGAGGCGCCGACCGGCGGGACAGCAGGTGCGGTGTCAACAACCGCGGTGCCGCTCCCAGCCGCCGGGCGAAACCAGGGAAGTCCGTCTCCACTCATGCAATCCATACGTCGCAATCAGGGAGTGGCGGTTGTCGTGACCGTCGGGGTGATAGCAGCCGCGCTGAGCGCATGCGGTCCGGAGGCCGACGAGACGGCCGCAGGCAGGGCCGGTGTCGTGGCAGCAACGGCGACGGGCACCGGCCACTCGCCATCCGCAGCCGTCTCCTCGGCGGCGGTCGCGTCGCCTTCGGCACCCGAGCAGGCCGGCGCCACGACCTCGGCCACCCCGTCCCCGGCTGCGAGCACGGCGACCGCCGGCGCGTCGACCCTGCCGGCCACCAAGGCTCCTTCGAGCCCCGCCGCGGCGAAGGCCCCGAGCAAGCCGCCGACCGGCGCCGCACCGAGCCCCGTCACCAAGGCGCCGACCGCCGGCACAGCGCGACCCGACACCACGGCGCCGCCCAGGACCGTCCCGAACCCCGACACCTCGGCATCGGACTACTCGGCCGGCAGCGCCGAGGCGCTCTCGCTGCGGCTGATCAACGAGGAACGCGCCCGCAACGGCGTCCCGGCCCTGGTCGTCAAGGCCGACCTGACGGACTTCGCGGTGAAGTGGGCCCAGCACATGCGCGAGACCGGTTTCGCCCACTCGGCGAACGCCTCGGGTGCCGGTCCCAGCCTCACCGGCAGCCGGACGCTGACGGGGGAGTGCATCGTGATGTGGAGCGGCGCCTCCCTGACCGGGCAACAGGCCGCCGAGCAGTTCCAGAAGATGTGGACCGAGTCGCCCGGGCACCACGCGGCACAGATCAACCCCAAGTACAAGGAGATCGGCGTCGGCCTCTTCCACGACTCCACCGGCTGGTGGGGCGTGCACGAATTCGCCGGCTGAAGCCGCCGGGACGGGCCGGGCCGGCCGGGGTGAGGGCGACGTCCACGGTGCACGGTGAACCTCACAGGTCAGCACGGCCACCGAGAACCCGGGACGGCTGGTACCGGCGGCCCGCCTGGCCAGGGGGTCAGTCGGCCGGGTAGGTGCGGCCGATCTTGCCCTTCGGGTCGGCCCAGAAGTAGCCGGAGTGGCCGTGGTCGCCCGAGAGGTAGACCCGGATGGACGGGGACCCGTCGAACGTGTCGGGGCCGATGATCAGGTAACGGCTCGGCGGGTCAGGGACGTTGAGGAGTTACCGGCCGCCTTCAGGAGGTCGGGCAGGACGTTCCAGTCGTACTGGGCGAGGTCGACCGGCTGGTTCCGGCCGGCCACCGCTACCGCTGCCCGGCCCAAAATGGAGTGACCGTGTCGCGCCGGTAGGGGCTCCGCCAGGGGGCCGCAGAAGGTCATGGAGCAGGTGGAGGGCTGCCAGGACCGTGTGGTCCTGGATCTCGTCACGGTACCCGCGGCGCGGGTGGGGGGCGGCCGTGACGGTGGTGGCAGGGGTTGCGGCGGCGACGTAGACGGTGCCGACCGGTCGGCCGTCCTGCGGGGCCGGGCCGGCGACGCCGGTGGTGGCAAGGGCGTAGGTAGCACCAGTGACGGCGCGGACGCCTTCGGCCATCTGGGCGGCGACATCGGGGTACACGGCCCCGTGCGTGGCGAGGAGGGCGGCGTCGACGTGGAGCAGGTCTGCTTTGAGGTCGGTGTTGTAGGCGACGATCGCGCCGAGGAACGTCTGTCCAGCACCGGGCGCGTCCGCGAGCGCTGCGGCAAGCCGCCCGGCGGTCAGCGACTCCGCGACGGCGACGGTGTGCCCGGCGGCTGCCAGGGCCGCCGTGATCTGCCGGGCCAAGACCCCCGCGGAGTACGGTTCCGATTCTCCGGGCACAACCTGCTGCTGCCTGCCGGGCGGGTCGGCGGGTGGTTCTGGATCGGGCCAGTGCGGCATCGCAGTCAGTGGGGGTGGTCAGGCCTCGACGACGACACGCACGGTGTCCAGAGCAGGGTCGGCGCTGTCGGGGACGAGCATGCCCGCCGTGGTGCCGCTGCGCAGGTAGTCGAGGACGTCGACGGTGAGGCGTTCGCCCGGCAGGGCGGCGGGGATGCCGGGCGGGTAGGGGGTCAGCATCTCGGCGGCGATCCTTCCGGCGGCCTTCTCGACGGGCACCTGTTCGGTGGGGCCGAAGAACGCGTCACGCGGCAGCAGAGCCTGCTCCAGCCGCAGGTCCTGCGGGTCGGGGAGGTGGACGCGCGGTGCGGGGCGCAGGTCCTCGGCGATCGCGGCCAGTTCGGTCAGTCCGCGTAGGAGTGTCTCAGTGGTGGTGGTGTCGTCGGCGTGGGTGAGCTGGGCGCTGATGCGGCGGTGGTCGCAGATGTGCAGGGTGAGCTGGTGGTGGGAGCGCAGCCAGTCGCCGGCGCGGTAGCCGGTGGTGCCGAGGGCGGAGATGTCGATGATCACCTGGAGGGGGTCGAGGTCGGCGGCCAGAGAAGGGCCGCAGAAGTCGTGCCGGTCGTGGACGTGCAGGCCGTCGATCCGCTCGATCCGTGTCCGGACGCTGTCGTCGAGGGCGAGGGCGTGCTCGTAGAGGTCGCGGCCATGTTGCACCATCTGGCGGCGCCAGCCGTCCAGGGCGGCGTATACGAGGGTGGAGGGGCTAGTGGTGGCGAGCAGATCTTCGCGCTGCTTGAGGGTGGCCGCGTCGACGAGGTCACCCTGGAGGTGGAAGACGGAGCTCTGTTCCAGACCGGAGCCCATCTTGTGGACGGAGGTGACGCAGACGTCCGCGCCGGCGTCCATCGCCCAGCGCGGCAGGCGGGGGTGGAACGGCAGGTGCGCGCCCCAGGCTTCGTCCACGATCAGCGGCTTGCGGCGCTCGTGGCAGGCCGCGGCGATCGCTTCCAGGTCGGCGCACGTCCCGTACGGCGTGGGCGAGGTGACCAGAGCGCCTCGCACGTCCGGGTGCCGCTCGACGCCGGCGCGGAAGGTGTCGGCGGAGGGCGGGTGCGCCAGGTGCAGGTCCGGGTCCCACTGGGGTTCTACCCAGATGGGGCGGATGCCGGCCAGGATCAGTCCGGCGATGACCGACTTGTGGGCGTCCCGGCCGACCAGCAGCTCCTCGTGGGGGCCGGCGACGGCGAGCATCGCGGCCTTCACCGACAGGGAGCTGCCGCAGGTGGAGAAGAATGTGTGCTCCGCGCCGACGGCTTCGGCCATGAGCTCCTGCGCATGCTGGAGGATGCCGCGGGAGTCGAGGCGGTCGTCCAGGCCGCCGGTGGCCAGCACGTCCGCGCGGAACACGTCAGCGCCCAGAGCTTCGAGGACGCGGGGGTCGGCGCCGCGGCCCTGCTTGTGGCCGGGCGGGGTGAAGGTGGTCAGCGGGTTGGCGTGGAAGGCGGCGAGCGCTTCGAGCACCGGTGCCTGCGACTGGTCCATGCCGGGCGTGTGCCCGGCGCGCCGGCAGGGAAACGGGGGCACCCCACCAGCGGTGGGTGCCCCCGTTTCCCTGGCCGGACGGGGTCAGCTTCCGGGCCTGATCCGGCCGCGCCAGCCGCCTTCCTCCACGCCGCGCTCTTCGTGACGGACTTGAAGCGCCGCAGGTCGCCCTTCACCCTGCGGTCCACCATCCCCATGGCGTCGGCGGCCTTCTCGGCTACGCCCCCGGGCTCGAAGTCGATCGCCAGCCGGACCTGGGTCCGCTGCTCGTCCAGGCGCTCGAACGTGACGACGCCCATCTGCTGGACCTCGCCGCCCAGGGTGCGCCAGGCGATCTTCTGGTCGGGCAGCTGGTCGACGATCTCGGTGTCGAACTCGCGAGTCACCCCGGCGACCTTCGTCGTCCAGTGGTTGTGGCGCTCGTCCAGCTGGGTGACCTGCTCGACGCCCTCCATGAAGCGGGGGAAGTCCTCGAACTGCGTCCACTGGTTGTAGGCGGCGCTCAGGCGCCGACAGCCCCGGTATCAGACCTGGGTGGCGTGGGCGGGCGGTCCGCCGGTGGTGGCCGGCACTTCTGCGGGCTCGGCGGGGGCGGAGGCGGTGGTGGTGAGCGCGGGTTCGGTGGCCCCGTGCGCAGCCGGGGGGCCTGGCCGAGAAGCTCGGCGGCCTCCTCGATCCGGGCGGCGGGGATGTCGCAGTCCGACACCATCGCGCCGTTCGGCCACAACACACGCCCGCGCGGCGGTAGGGGGTTCGGCCGCCCCACGGCTTTTCGATCCGGTTCCACCACGGGTTCCATCACCGTTACTCACCCGGCCCGGGCGCCGACAGGGACTCGGCACGCTCACCGCGTCCACCCGGATCCACCCGAACGGACCGCCGTCAGGCCGGTCCCGCACGATGCGCCGATTGCGGACACAGAGTCGGGGTAGCCGCCAGGCGTGATCACTATGGGTGTCGAGGAGGAGTACCTCCTTGTCGATCCGGTTACCGGGTTGCCGGTGGCCCGCGCCGCCGACGTCCGCCGGGCAGCCGACCTCCAGGACGCGCTGGCTCCCGGCGAGGTCCAGCGCGAGCTGCTGCAAGCGCAGCTGGAGATCGCCACCCCCGTGTGCCGCTCACTGGACGAGGTCGGCGGACACCTGCTGCGGATGCGCCACAGCCTGGACGCAGCGGCCCGCGAAACGGGCTGCCGCCTGGCGGCCTGCGGCGCCGCGCCCTTTAGCTGGCGGCGGCCGGTTCCGGTCACCCCCACCGCCCGCTACCGTGCGATGCGCTCACGCGCACCCCGGCTGACCGACGAACAACTGATCGCGGGCATGCACATCCACGTCGGCGTCCCCAGCCGGCAGGCCGGCGTTGTCGTGCTGAACCGGCTGAGACCGTGGCTGCCGCTGCTGGTCGCCCTGGCCGCGAACTCGCCGATGTGGCAGGGCCAGGACAGCGGCTTCGCCAGCTGGCGCACCCTGGTGTTCGGCCGCTGGCCCGTCAGCGGCGCACCGCCGTCCTTCGCCGACGCCGCCGACTACCGGCAGCGGGTCGATGAGCTGGTGGCCGGCGGCCTGATCCCCGACACCGGTCAGGTCTACTGGCACATCCGGCTGTCCGAGCACTACCCGACGGTCGAGGTCCGGGCCATGGACGTGCAGCTGCGCCGGGACGAAGCGGTGATGCTCGCCGGCGCCGTCCGGGCCCTGGCTACCCGCGCCCTAGCGGACGAACGCGAACACCGTCCGGCAGCGGACGTCAGGTCCGAGACCCTCTCCGCGGCCCTGTGGCACGCCGCCCGGTACGGTCTGGCGAACACGGTCTTCGACCCGTGGGCCGGCCGGCTCGTCCCGGCGGCCGAAGCAGTGGACACGCTCCTCACGATCATCGAAGACGCCCCGGCGGCCGACCGCCGGCACACCGCCCCTGTACTGGAGCGGCTGCTGCGCGAGGGCAACGGCGCCACGCGGCAGAGGCGCGCCCTGCGGATCGGTGGCAGAGCTCGGCTGCTGCGGATGATCACTGACGGGACAGGCGGCGCCTGACCGCTTCACACGGCGCCACCGGACCGCTCCGCCTGTCGATCAGACCGTGCGCCTCAGCGCCGTCGAAGCGGCACGCTCGTCGCCGGGGCCGCTGACATGACGCTGGGGACCGAAGTGGGCGGCCGCCGGAGACCACCCGCTCCCCGCGGCGAGCACCGCACGCCGCCTACATCCCTGACGGTGCCCGTGCGCCGCGCTGGTCGCGGCGCGAGCCAGGGCAGGAGCAGCCAGGAGACGGCGAACCAGGGCACACGGCGCCCGCGATGGCTCCCGCGACCGGTGATCCGGTCGCCACAGGAGCAGGGCCGAGGCGGCGCCGACGGTCAGGCCGAGCAGGACGCTCCCCGGAGTGGCCGGCTTAGCGCGGGCGCTGACGAGTCCGGGCATCATGCAGGCGCTGGCCAGAAGCGTTGGAAAGCGACCGGTGCGATCAGCGCCGGTGGCCAGGCTCCGCAGATCACCGTGGCGTCGCACAGGGTGCGGTCGCCGGGGCTGATCTGCGCATAGCGCGGTGTGACCACCACGCGGATCAGGAACCCGAACAGGACCTGGGCGCAGGTCCGCGCGACGCGACCTCTTGCAGCATCTCGTTCCACGGGCGATCAGCCTTCTCCTCCGTGCCTTCCTCCTCGCTCTCGCTCACCCTTCGCCCCTTCCCGCTCGCGGTCGCCTTGTTCGGGTCGATCATCGGCGGTCATCGGCAAGGGGCGCCGACGTCCCGGCCCCGGTCGGCCCCGCCGGACCCGTCGCCGCGTGCGTCGCGCTGCGCTACGGCGAGGAATTGCTGCGCTGCGTCCGGGCACGCCGGACGGCGGCTGGGTGACGTGCCGGGGACCAGTGCAGCAGGCCTTCGGAGGGCTCGTTCCCGGCAGGCCCGGCGACGGCACCGTCCGCCGCGTGCCCCTGGGCGGGTTACCGCTCCCACCTATTCGGGCACGCCTGCCCGCAGGCGGGGCGAGCCTTCGCCATACTGCCGCCACGACTCACGAACCCACCCATTCCACCCGAAAATCGCCGACAAGCGGGTTTCGGGCCCGCCACCGGCGGTTAGCCGAGCGTGCAGCGGGCGCACCCCGTCCCGCCCGACGGCCAGCACCGGGACCAGGAGGAACAGACGATGAAGGTTGCCGACTACCTGTTGCAGCGGCTTCGCGCGTGGGAGGTCGAGTACGTCTTCGCCTACCCCGGCGACGGCATCAACGGTCTGCTCGCCGCCTGGGGCCGCGCCGAGGACCAGCCCCGCTTCATCCAGGCCCGGCACGAGGAGATGGCCGCCTTCGAGGCGGTCGGCTATGCGAAGTTCGCCGGCCGCACCGGCGTGTGCGCCGCCACCTCTGGCCCCGGGGCGATCCACCTGCTAAACGGCCTGTACGACGCGAAGCTCGACCACATCCCGGTCGTCGCGATCGTCGGCCAGACCGACCGCACCGCGATGGGTGGCTCCTACCAGCAGGAAGTCGACCTCCAGTCCCTGTACAAGGACGTGGCGTCCGAGTACTGCGAGACGGTCACCGTCCCCGAGCAGCTGCCGAACGTCCTTGACCGGGCCATGCGGATCGCCACCACGCGCCGCACGGTTGCCGCACTGATCATCCCCGCGGACGTGCAGGAGCTCGACTACGAGCCGCCCGCGCACGCCTTCAAACAGGTCCCCTCCAGCCTCGGTATCCCCCACTACGCGCCCGTCCCCACCGACGAGGACCTCGGGCGGGCGGCGGAGATCCTCAACACGGGCGAGAAGGTCGCGATGCTGATCGGGCAGGGCGCCCGCCATGCCCGCCCGGAGGTCGAGCAGGTCGCCGAGCTGCTGGGCGCCGGTGTCGCGAAGGCGCTGCTCGGCAAGGACGCCCTGCCGGACACACTGCCGTACGTCACCGGCTCGATCGGCCTGCTCGGTACCAGGCCCTCCTACGAGCTGATGCGCGACTGCGACACCCTGCTCGTGGTCGGCTCCAGCTTCCCTTACAGCAATTTCCTGCCCGACTTCGGACAGGCCCGCGCGGTGCAGATCGACCTAGACCCATCCATGATCGGCCTGCGCTACCCCTTCGAAGCGAACATCGTCGGCGACGCGGCCCAGACCCTGCGCCGCCTGATCCCGCTGCTGGAGCACAAGGCCGACGGAACCTGGCGCAAGGCGATCGAGGAGAATACCGCCCGCTGGTGGGAGGTGATGCAGCGCCGCGCCGAGGTCACCGCGGAGCCGATCAATCCCGAGTACGTCGTCCACGCCCTGGACGCCCTGCTGCCCGAGGACGCCATCATCGCCGCCGACTCCGGGTCGGCGGCGAACTGGTACGCCCGCCACCTGCGAATGCGCGGCACCATGCGCGGCTCCCTGTCGGGCACGCTGGCCACGATGGGGCCCGGGGTGCCGTACGTGATCGGCGCGAAGTTCGCCCACCCCGACCGGCCCGCGATCGCGATCGTCGGCGACGGCGCGATGCAGATGAACGGCCTCGCGGAGCTGATCACCGCCGCCAAGTACTACCGCGAGTGGACGGACCCGCGGCTGGTGGTGGCGGTGCTGAACAACCACGACCTGAACCAGGTCACGTGGGAGATGCGCGCTATGCAGGGCGCCCCGCAGTTTGAGCCCTCGCAGAGCCTTCCCGATGTCCCGTACGCCGACGTCGCCCGGTCGTTCGGCCTGGACGGGGTGCGGGTGGAACGGCCCGAGGACGTGGTCCCGGCGTGGAGCCGGGCGCTGGCCGCGGACCGGCCGTTCGTGATCGACTTCCGCACCGACCCGGCGGTGCCGCCGATCCCGCCACACGCGACCTGGGACCAGATCAAGGCCGCCGCGGCCGCAGTGCTGCACGGCGACAGCGACCGCGGGTCCGTCATCCGGCAAGGGGTGAAGGCGAAGGTCCAGGAGTTCCTCCCCGGCAGCGGTGGGAACTGACCGTGACCAGCGAACACACGGGCGAGGATCTGGACCTCGCTGCCCTGGAGCGGGCCCTGAGGGACGAGGTGGACGGTGAGGTCCGCTTCGATTCGGGCAGCCGTGGCGCGTACGCGACCGACGGCTCCAACTACCGGCAGGTGCCGCTCGGCGTAGTGGTGCCCCGCACGGTCGAGGCCGGGGCAGCCGCGGTCGCGGTGTGCGCGCGGTTCGCCGCGCCAGTGCTCTCCCGGGGCGGCGGCACCAGCCTGGGCGGGCAATGCACCAACACCGCCGTGGTCATCGACTGGACGAAGTACTGCTACCGGCTCGTCTCGGTGGACCCGCAGGCGCGGACCTGCATCGTGGAGCCGGGCATCGTCCTGGACGACCTGAACCGTCAGCTTGCCGAGCACGGGCTGAAGTTCGGGCCCAAGCCGTCCACCCACACGCACTGCGCGCTAGGCGGCATGATCGGCAACAACAGCTGTGGCGCCTCCGCCCAGGCCTACGGAAAGACCGCCGACAACATCGCACGGCTGGAGGTCCTCACCTACGAAGGGACCCGCTTCTGGGCCGGCCCCACCAGCGACGACGAGTACCAGCGGATCGTCACCGCGGGCGGGCCGCAGGCACACCTCTACCGTGGCCTGAAGAACATCGCCGGCCGGCACCTGGCCGAGATCCGCCGCGGCTACCCGAAGATCCCCCGCCGCGTCTCGGGCTACAACCTCGATTCCCTGCTGCCGGAGAACGGCTTCGACGTGGCCCGGGCGCTGGTCGGCAGCGAGGGAACCCTGGTCACCGTGCTGCGCGCAGAGCTGCAGCTGGTGGAGGTGCCTCCTGCGGAGGCGCTGCTGGTGCTGGGCTTCGACGACATCTACCATGCGGCCGACGCCGTCCCCGGCCTGCTCGAACACAGCCACCCCGCCCAGTTGGAGGCCATCGACGGACGCATGGCGCAGCTGATGCGCGAGGAACACGCCTACCTCGACTCGCTCGAGAAGCTGCCCGAGGGCGACAGCTGGCTGCTCCTCCAGTTCACCGCAGACACCCAGGAGCAGGCGGACGCCCAGGCGTACGAGCTGCTGCGGTCCCTCGGCCGCACCGCGAGCGATCCGTCGGTGGCGCTGTCCGACGATCCGGCCCGCGAGCAGGAGATGCTCAAGGCCCGCGAGGCGGGCCTCGGGGTGACCGCCCGGCCGCCTGACGGCTCCGAGACCTGGGAGGGCTGGGAGGACTCCGCGGTCGCCCCGGAGAAGCTGGGCGACTACCTGCGCGACCTGGAGCAACTCTTCGACCGGTACGGCTACCAGCAGGCCTCCCTCTACGGGCACTTCGGACAGGGCTGCGTGCACACCCGGATCCCGTTCGAGATGCGGGAGGGCAAGGGCGTCGAGGCATTCCGGGCGTTCCTGTGCGACGCGGCCGACCTGGTCGCCTCATACGGCGGGTCGCTCTCCGGGGAGCACGGCGACGGGCAGGCCCGCGGCGAGCTCCTGCCGCGCATGTTCGGCCAGGTGCTGGTCGACGCGATGGGTGAGGTCAAGGCGCTGTTCGACCCCGGGAACCGGATGAACCCGGGCAAGGTCATCCACCCGCACCGGGTCGACGAGAACCTGCGCCTGGGCGCCGACTGGCGACCCGAGCCGCACCGTGACACGCACTTCGCCTACGCTGACGACAGCGGCGATTTCGGCCAGGCCGTGATGCGGTGCGTTGGCATCGGCAACTGCCGCACCCGCCAGGGCGGGGTGATGTGCCCCTCCTACCGGGCAACGCAGGAGGAGGAGCACTCCACCCGGGGCCGGGCCCGGCTGTTGTTCGAGATGCTCGGCGGCCACCAGGACTCGCCGGTCACCGACGGGTGGCGTGCCACCGAGGTCCGCGACGCCCTCGACCTGTGTCTGGCCTGTAAGGGCTGCAAGTCCGACTGCCCGGTCGGTGTCGACATGGCCACGTACAAGGCCGAGTTCCTCGCCCACCACTACCAGGGCCGGGTGCGCCCGGCCGCCCACTACGCCATGGGCTGGCTCCCGCTGTGGACTCGGCTCGCCCGCACCGCGCCCGGGCTGGCCAACGCCGCTCTGCACGCCCCCGGCCTTGCGCGCCTCGGCAAGCTGGCCGCTGGCATCGACCCGCGACGGCACGCACCGCTGTTCGCGGCCGAGGCCTTCCAGGACGCCTGGCACCGGGCCGGCCGGCCGCAGCCGGATCCAAGTGATCAGCGCACCGTGGTGCTGTGGCCGGACACGTTTACCAACCACTTCCACCCCCACATCGCTCGGGCGGCGGTGAAGGTCCTGGAGGACGCCGGCTTCCAGGTCGCCGTTCCCGAGGGGCCGGTCTGCTGCGGCCTGACGTGGATCTCCACCGGTCAACTTGCCACCGCGCGCCGGGTCCTGAAGCGCACCACCCAGGTCCTGAGGCCGTGGCTGGAGGCCGGCACGCCGATCATCGTGCTGGAGCCCTCCTGCGCGGCCGTGTTCCGCGCCGACGCCCCCGACCTACTCGCCGGGGACCAGGACATCGTGCGCCTCGCCGCGCAGGTGCGCACGTTCGCCGAGCAGCTCGCAGGCCACACCCACGACGGCTGGAAGCCGCCGCAGGTCGGCCGGGCGGCGACCGTGCAGACGCACTGCCACCAGCACGCCGTGCTCGGCGCCGACCCCGACAGCGAGCTGATGCGCCGGGCCGACATCGACGCCAATGTGCTGGATGAGGGCTGCTGCGGACTGGCTGGCAACTTCGGCTTCGAGCAAGGGCATTACGACCTGTCGCAGGCGATCGCCGAGCAGGGCGTCCTGCCCGCCGTCCGCGACACCGCACCAAGCGCCTTCGTCGTGGCGGACGGCTTCAGCTGCCGTACCCAGATCGACCAGGCCGGCACCGGCCGCCGAGCCGTGCACCTGGCAGAAGCCCTCGCCCTGGCGCTCGACGGTCCGGCGCCCGCCGACCACCCTGAGAAAGCGGTCGCCCGCCCGCGGCCCCGCCCCGCGGCCGCTCGGCTGCTGGCCGCCGGGGCCGCCGGCGCGCTGGCTGGCCTGGCCGCGGGGGCTGTTCTGGCCGCCCGCCACCGTGTGAGGAGGATGTCGTGAAGTCACCCACCGCCCTTCGGGGCTCGCTGCGCGAGTGGCTGCACCGCCAGGCACATGCCTATGCCGGGGATGCCGACCGCCCGCTGGCCGCCTACACCGGCCTGATGGGCGCCTACGCCGCCACGGTCGCGGGCGTGTCCTTCACCGCCCGGGCCACCGGCCGCGAACTGCCGGACCCGAACCCGTGGGACGTCACCCTCGCTGCCCTGGCGACCCATCACCTCGGCCGCCTGATCGCCAAGGACCCGGTCACCAGCCCGCTGCGCGCGCCGTTCACCCGCTTCGAAGGCACCTCCGGTCCGGCCGAGCTGCAGGAGGAGGTGCGCGGCACCGGCGCCCGCAAAGCGATCGGCGAACTGCTCAGCTGCCCGTTCTGCACGAGCCTGTGGATCGCCACCGGCATCACCACCGGGAGCCTCTTCGCGCCGCGCGCCACGCGCCTGGCCACCGCCACCCTGTCCGCGCTGGCAGTGGCCGACCTCCTGCAGTTCGCCCGGGCCGCCCTCCAACGCGCGGCCGGCGAAGCCTCGTGAGCACCCCGACGACGCTGACCGTCGACGGCCTGCGCGTGTGGGTCCTCGACTTCCCCACCGACGCCGCGGAGGCCGACGGCACCGCCGCGTGGACCAGCACCACCATGGTCCTCGTCAGGGTCGACTCCGGCAGCACCGGCGGCTACGGCTGGACCTACGGCGCCGCAGCCTGCGCGGACGTGATCACCGGCGTGCTCGCCGAGCACGTCATCGGCCGCGGCGCCTTCGACGTGCCCGCCGCCAACGAGGCCATGCACCGGGCGCTGCGCAACACCGGGCGTCCCGGCATCGGCGGCTACGCCCTGTCCGCCGTCGACATCGCCCTGTGGGACCTCAAAGCGCGCCTGCTCGGCCTGCCGCTCGCCGACCTGCTCGGGCGCGCCCGCGGCAGCGTGCCGGTCTACGGCAGCGGCGGCTTCACCACCTACGGCGAGCAGCAGCTCGAGTCGCAGCTGCGAGGCTGGACCGAGGAGCAGGCGATCCCCCGTGTCAAGATCAAGATCGGTGAGGCGTGGGGCACCCGGGAACGCCGGGACCTGGCCCGCATCCGGCAGGCGCGCGAGATCATCGGGCCCGGCGCGGAACTCTATGTGGACGCCAACGGCGCCTACAGCGTCAAGCAGGCGATCCGTGTGGCCCGGCGCTTCGAGGAGTACGACGTTCGCTGGTTCGAGGAGCCGGTCTCCTCCGACGACCTTCCGGGCCTGGCCCGGGTCCGGGCGGCCACCGCGGCGGACCTCGCGGCCGGCGAGTACGGCTTCACCCTGCCCTACTTCGCCGCGATGGCGCCGGTCGTGGACTGCCTGCAGGCGGACTCAACCCGCTGCGGCGGCATCACCGTCTGGCTGCGCGCCGCCGCGCTGGCCCAAGGCCATGGGCTGGAGCTGTCCGGTCACTGCGCCCCGCACGTCCACGCCCACGCCGCGGCCGCCGCGGCGAACCTGCGCCATCTGGAGTGGTTCCACGATCACGTCCGCATCGAGAACCTCCTCTTCGACGGCACCCTCGACCCCGTCGGCGGCGAGCTTCACCCCGGCCGGGACGGCGCCCCGGGCCTGGGACTTGCGCCACGCGCCGACATCCTCGAGCGCCACACCACCACCAGCGCCTCCGCGGGCCACCCGTAGCCGCCTGCTCGTTCCGGCCGGCGCCTGCCCGGGGCGCCGCCGTCAAGCCGCCACCCCCGCCCCGGACAGGAGGGACAGACCCCGAGTGCCGAAGAACACCGACGCACCGGCCCCGCACGCGCTGCGCGACTACGCCCTGCTCGCCGACGGCCACCGCGGCGCCCTCGTGGGCCCGCGCGGCGACATCGTGTGGATGTGCGCACCGCGCTGGGACAGCAACGCCGTCTTCGCCGCCCTCGTCGGCGGCCCCGGCTGGTACACCGTCACCCCCACCGGTAGTTACGTGTGGGGTGGTTACTACGAGGACAGCACCTTGATCTGGCGCAGCCGCTGGGTCACCACCGGCGGGATCGTCGAATGCCGCGAGGCCCTCGCCTACCCCGGCCAGGTGCACCGTGCCGTCCTGCTGCGCCGGCTCGTCGCTGTGGACGGCCCCGCCGAGGTGACGGTGAACCTCCAGGTGGCCGCCGGATTCGGCGAGCACCGGCTGCGGAAGGTAACCCACGAGGAGAACGGGTACTGGACCGCGCGGGCCGGTGGCCTGCACCTGCGGCTGACCGGCCTGGCTGATGCCAGGGCCGACAAGGGCGCAGACCGCCCGGTCCTCACGGCCAGGCTGCGCCTGGAGGCCGGTCAGCGGCACGACCTCGTCCTTGAGATCGCCGACCGGCCGCTGGGCCGGCCGGAGGAGCCTGAGCGGCTGTGGCGGGCGACGCAGGCGGCGTGGGCCGAGCACGTACCCGAGATGGGCAGGGTGCTGGGCCGGCGCGACGCCCGGCACGCATACGCGGTGTTGCGCGGCATGACCGGCCCTAGTGGCGGTGCCGTCGCCGCGGCGACCACGAGCCTGCCGGAGCGCGCGGAGCAGGGCCGCAACTACGACTACCGGTACGTGTGGATCCGCGACCAGGCCTACATCGGCCAGGCCGCGGCCGCCGCCGACTGCGAGGCACTGCTGGACGACTCGGTGCGGTTCGTCACCGCCCGCCTGCTCGAGCACGGCTCGCGCCTGGCCCCCGCCTACACCGCCGACGGCGGCCCCGTGCCGGACCCGCGCACCCTCGACCTGCCCGGTTACCCGGGCGGCTTTGACGTCGTCGGCAACCGGGTCAACCGCCAGTTTCAGCTCGACGGCTTCGGCGAGAGCCTGCTGCTGCTCGCCGCCGCCGCCCGCCGGGGCCGGCTCGATATCGACGGCTGGCGCGCCGCCCAGGCGGCCGCCGACGCGATCGCCGCCCGCCACGGCGAGGAGGACGCCGGGATCTGGGAACTCCATCCTGACCGCTGGACGCACAGCCGGCTGACCTGCGCGGCCGGCCTGCGTGCCCTGGCCGGAGCCCATCCAGTGGCCGGACGTGGCCTCGCCGCCGCCTGGGAGGCCTTGGCCGACCGGATCGTCGCCGAGGCCGACCGCGACTGCCTGCACCCCACCGGTCGCTGGCAGCGCTCCCCCTCGGAAGCCGGCGTGGACGCCGCCCTGCTCCTGCCCGCGCTGCGCGGCGCGATCCCCGCCGACGATCCGCGCACCCGCGCCACCCTGGGCGCCGTCCTGGCCGACCTGTGCGAGGACCACTACTGCTACCGCTTCCGCCACGACGAGCGGCCTCTTCAGGACGCGGAGGGCGCGTTCCTGCTGTGCGGGTTCTTGGTCGCCCTCGCCCACCACCAGCAGGGCAACACACGGGAGGCGTTGCGCTGGTTCGAACGCAACCGCGCCGCCTGCGGGCCGCCGGGCCTGTACGCGGAGGAGTTCGACGTCGCCCAGCGCCAGCTGCGAGGCAACCTGCCCCAGGCCTTCGTCCACGCCCTGCTGCTGGAGACCGCCCACCGCCTCGCGGGCAGCCGCTGATCGTCGGCGGCGGTCGGGTGTCCGACCGGGCGAATCCGGCCAGCCGCTCGGTGGTCCACTGCGGGGGACGATGCCGGGAGGCCCTGCGATGTCCAGGAGCGGCGCGTACACGCACCACGCCCCCATCCACGCACCGGCGGCGCCGATGGTCGCGGTCGCGGCGTGGCGCAGGTGCCGACTGTTCTCCCGGCTCGTGTTCGCACCCCTGGCCGTCGCCAATGCCCTGTCCTACGGGGCGGTGGGCGCCGTGCTGGTCGTCCAGTCCTGGCTGGTCGGGGTGGGCTTCACCCTGGATGCGGGAGCCGCCGCCGGCCGCGTCCTCAGCTCCGGATCCCCACCGGCGGCCGCAAGCGGCGATGAGCCGTCTCGTTGACCCGATGACCCCACCACCGGTGCGCGACGGACACAGTGAATGAACCTCCTCACAATCCGGCTCCCCCGACAGGGAGTTGACCTGCCGGGGCGGGGCAGGCGAAGGCCCGGCATCTCGCCCGCTCCACGACCCGTACAGGAGGCAGCACCTATGCAGGAAGCCACCGCCCAGTTGCCGCTGCGGCTGATCACCAGCCCCACCCAGTGCCGGCACGTGCCCACCACCTGCCGCTACAGCGCCGCCGACCCGTATGCCGTCGCCATGGACTTCGACGACTCCGCCGGCCAGGCCCGCTGGCTGTTGTCCCGGGACCTGCTGCTGGCCGGCCTGGAGAGCCCGGTCGGCGACGGTGACGTTCACGTCGCGCCCGCCGGGAACGGAGAGACGGTGATCGCGCTGGACGGCCGGAGCGGCGTGGCACTGCTGCACACCCCGACCCAGCCCCTGGCGAACTTCCTCACCGCCACGCTGCGCCTGGTCCCGCTCGGCAGCGAGGGGCGGCACATCGACTGGGATGCCGGTATCGCACGGTTCCTGACGGCCTGAACCGCCGGCCCCTGCCCGGCGTTAGGCCGCGCGGGCGGTGACGCAATGACCGGCGCGGTGGCGCCGCACGGCCCGGGGGCGGCGTGGGTGAGGCTGGTGTCCCCCAGGCGGCGGCGAGGTAGCCGCGGCACAGACCCGCACCGAGGACGAGCGAGGGAGCGCGACGCGATGACCGAGTACGGCTACTTCCTGTCCTGCGAGGAGTTCACTCCCGCCGAGCTGCTGGAGCAGGCCCGGCTCGCCGAGCAGGCGGGCTTCACCCGCCTGGCGATCTCCGACCACTTCCACCCGTGGAACGACGCCCAGGGCAACAGCCCGTTCGTCTGGTCGATGATCGGCGCCCTCTCCCAGGCCGTCGACCTACCCGTCACGACACTCGTCACTTGCCCCACGGTGCGGCTGCATCCGGCGGTCACCGCGCAGGCCGCCGCCACCTCATCCGTCCTGCTGGAGGGGCGGTTCATTCTCGGGGTGGGGACCGGCGAGGCGCTGAACGAGCACATCCACGGCGACCGGTGGCCCTCCTTCGAGGACCGCGCCGCCATGCTCGAAGAGGCGATCGAGGTCATGCGGGAGCTGTTCACCGGCCGAATGGTCAGCCTCCACGGGCAGCACTACACCGTCGACAACGCCCGCCTCTACACTCCGCCGGCGGGGCCGCTCCCAATCTACGTGTCCGGGTTCGGGCCGAACGCGGCCGAGCTCGCCGGGCGGATCGGGGACGGCTTCGTCACCATGAGCCCCGACACGGACCTCGTCCGCGCATTCCATGGCGCGGGCGGCCGGGGCAAGCCCGTGATCGGCGGGGTCAAGGTGTGCTGGAGCCCGGACCGTGACCAGGCCGTCGACACCGTCCACCGGCTGTGGCCGACCGAGCTGCTGCCCGGCGAGCTCGCCCAGGTCCTGCCCACCCCGGCCCACTTCGAGCAGGCTAGCGAACTCGTCACGCGCGAGATGGTCGCCGACACCGTTACCTGCGGCGACGATGTGGACGAGCACGTGAAGACCGCCCGGGCTTATGCCGAGGCGGGCTTCGACGAGGTCTACGTCGGCCAGATCGGGCCCGACCAGGAAGCCTTCTTCGACGCCTACCGGCACCACGTCTTGCCCGCACTGCGCAGCTGAGCTCTGGAGCACGGCGGCCTGAGCCGGCAGGGATACCCGCACGGTGGCCGTGCCCACGTCACAGCCACCGTCCGTCAGCGGCGGCCGGCGGAGCGGTGTGCGACCGCTCGATCGCGGTCAGGGCCGGTCGGGGTGGGCGAGGGCGCTGGTGTCGAGGCTGGCGCGCAGCAAGCCGACGTCGGCGTGGACCTCGAGGGCGCCTGCTGCCCGCAGGGCGCGTTCGCCGAAGCCACCGGAGAGCACCGCGATGCAGGGCACGTGGGCCGCGGCTGCGGCCTGGACGTCCCAGAGGGTGTCGCCGACGAACAGGGCCCGGTCGCTGTCGACGCCGGCCTCGGCGAGGGCGGCGTGGACCAGGTCCGGTGCCGGTTTGCTGGCGTCGACGTCGTCGGCGCAGGTGGCGGCGGTGATGGCGTCGTCGGCGTCCAGGACTCGGCGCATGACGGCAAGGTCGCGTGCGGAGGCGGAGGAGGCGAGCACGACCGTCCAGCCGCGGCGGGCGAGGTCGCGCAGCAGGTCGGCTGCGCCGTCGAAGGCCCGCAGGGTGGGCCAGTAGCGGGCGAACAGCACCTGGTGCGCCTGGTTGATCGCCGCGTCCTGGCCCCAGTCGCGGTCCTCGGGCAGGAGGTGGTCAAGCAGTTGGTCGCCTCCCATGCCGATCGCGCCATGGATGCGTGCCATCGCCGGAGTGTGCCCGAACTGTGCCAAGGCCTCGGCCCAGGCCATGGTGTGCAGGTAGGCGGTATCCAGCAGCGTCCCGTCCACGTCGAACAGCGCTGCACCCGCCATGACCACACGCCCCTTCCTTCCGATGTCCTTGACGCTACGGCGATCCGGTCCCGGCCGCACGGTGGCGAGGGGCCACCGTCCCGCGGCGCGGCCCTGGATCGCGTGGAGAACGCCGGAGCAGCGACGAGAAGCGGGGGCGGCTGGAGGCCGACCACTCTGATGGACGGCCTGCCGAGGACCTTCTTCCAGTACCTCCTGGAGAGCCTGCGGACCCACGCCGTCTCGGTGGCCCGGCGCGTCGTCTACCTCGTCCACCGGAACTGGTGTCCGCAGACTTCGTCCGATAGCGCACCCGAACCGGGTGAGGGAACGGGCGGGAAGGTTTGCCTTCGCAGGAGCGGGGTTAGCCGAAAGGCATGACACGTCAAGCTCACCCCCCGCGCACCGTGGTGGTCACCGGAGCGAGCGGCGGAATCGGCCGGGCGAGCGCACTCGCCTTCGCCGCCCGCGGTGACCGGCTCGCGCTGATTGCCCGCGGCCGGGCCGGCCTCGAGGCGGCAGTGCGCGAGGCCTCGGCGGCGGGCGCGGCGAGGGCCGTCGCCGTCGAGGCGGACGTGGCCGACCCCGAAGCGATCGAGGCGGCCGCGCAGCGCATCGAGGACGAGCTCGGGCCGATCGATGTGTGGGTCAACGACGCGTTCGCCTCGGTGTTCGCGCCGTTCACCGAGATCACGCCGGAGGAGTTCCGCCGGGTCACCGAGGTCTCCTACCTGGGCTACGTGTACGCCACCCGGGCGGCACTGGCCCGGATGCTGCCCCGCAACAAGGGCGCGATCGTTCACGTCGGGTCGGCGATCGCCTACCGTGGCATCCCGTTACAGAGCGCCTACAGCGGCGCCAAGCACGCCATCCAGGGCTGGCACGAGGCTCTGCGCTGTGAACTGCTTGCCTCCGGCACTGCCGTGCGCACCACGATGGTGCAGATGCCAGCGGTCAACACCCCGCAGTTCGACTGGGTCCGCTCCCGCCTGCCGCGGCGGGCCCAGCCGGTGCCGCCGATCTACCAGCCGGAGGTCGCCGCGCGCGCGGTGGTGTTCGCCGCCGACCATCCCGGGCGGCGGGAGTACTGGGTGGGCGCCAGCACGGTGGCCACCCTGGTGGCGAACGCGATCGCCCCCGGTCTGCTGGACCGCTACCTGGCTCGCACGGGCTTCGACTCGCAGCAGAGCGGTGCACGCCGGCGGGCCGACGATCCGGACAACCTCTTCCAGCCGGTCGACTCCTGGCAGGACTTCGGCGCGCACGGGCGCTTCGACGACCAGGCCCGTAGCTGCAGCGTCCAGCAGCAGGCCGCCCAGGGCCTCGCCGCGGCGGCGGCGGGGTTGTGGCGGGCGGCCGGGCGGGTGAGGGTGGGTTTGGCGCCGGGGCCGTGCGGCTTCGCATCAAGGTGGCGGGGCAGACGCCTTCCGCGGACCGGAACGCCGACATCGACCAGGAGCGCGTGATGCCACGCGGATCGAGCCCGAAGCGGGAACGCCAGTACGAGCACATCAAGGACAGCGCGTTGGAGCGCGGTGAGACCAAAGAACGGGCCGAGGACATCGCCGCCCGGACCGTGAACAAAGAACGCGCCCGGCACGGCGAGTCGAAGACCGCCAGCCGCAGCTCGGTCAAGGACACCTCCTCCGCGCGGCGCGGAGGCCAGCGCTCCCACAGCGGCTCCCAGGGCCCGACGAAGGAGCAGCTGTACCACGAGGCCAAGCAGCGCAACATCCACGGCCGCTCGAAGATGAACAAGAAGCAGCTCGCCGACGCCCTCGGCCACTAGCCAGTGCGGCTGAAGGCGGGAGGGGCGGCTGTGCGCGGCGCGGTGCTGGAGATTGCGGCGTGGTTCGGCGTGCTGGTGGGGATGACGGTGGTCTTGATCAGTTCCGTCTCCCAGGTCGAGTTGCTGGTGGCCAGCGTCGCGGCGCTGGGCGGCGCGTTCGCGGCCCGGCGTCACCCGTGGTTCTCCTCGCCGTCGCGGCGATCGCTGTCCCTGGTGGGGCGGCGTATCGTCCTGCTCGCCCACTTCCTCGACCAAGCCGTCGAGATCACCGACCCCGACCAGCAGGAGGCGCGCTGACATGGGCATGGGCACCCTTGTCTATCTCGCCGCCGGATGGGTCCTGCTCATCGCCCTGTACGGCCTGGTCACCAGCCGCAACCTGATCCACGCCATCGGCTGCCTCGCCGTCGCCCAGTCCTCCACCTACCTGCTGCTCCTGGCCGTCGGCTACCGGAAGGGTGCCACCGCCCCGGTGTTCTCCGACCTCACCCCCGGCAGCCGCCCGGTCGTCGACCCCGTCGCCCAAGCCCTGGCCCTGACCGACGTCGTCGTCGGCGCCACCGTAGTCCCTGCCCTCCTCCTCGCCACCGCCCTCCTCCTGGGCTGCGTGCCCGCTGCTGCCACCGCCGCCACGCGAGGCGCGCACACCTTCACCGACCCAGCCCTCTACGGCCACGCCGTCACCTCCGCCCCGTCCGCCGCAACCGCCCATACCGCTGAGGCCGGCTGGACCGGGGCGGGCATCGCCCATGGCCTGCTCTCCGCCGCACTGGCGTGCGCCTTCGCCGTCGCAGCCGCCCGGCGGCCCACACCCGCCCGACCAGCGACGGCTGCCGTGCGGGTGCTGCGCCGCCTGCACTCCGGGCACCTCGGCGACTACCTCGCCTTCCTCGCACTAGGCATCGCCGTGCTCTGCACCGCCATCGCAACCCAGACCTGACCCGTCGACCGGACCGACGGCGTAGACCGGGAAAATGACGGTGAAGAGGTTACAGGCGCTCTTCCATCCGGATGGCCTCCTTCAGATGCTCGTGCGCTTCGCCCCGCTTGCCCTCCTGCTGCTCCAGCAGCGCGGCGGCGATCGCATCCGGCTTGCACTGAAGGCGTGCCCGGCCCGGCGCTCCGCGTTCTTCAACAACGCCAGCAGCAGCGTGACCGCACTCATCGCGTCCCCCACAGGCAACTGCCAGTCCGCGGACCACCCGGCAACGTGCACCGCAACGAACAGGGCCACCAACGCGAGACACAGGACGGCGAACAATGGCGAGCTGGTGACAGCTCGGCCGCCTCCTCGAACCGGCCGCGCCGCCCGTCGCCACGCCCTCCGCCTGGCCCACCGGATGTTGACCCGGATGCCGTCGGGGGCGAGCTGGAGCGCGAGGCCCTGGGTGAGCGCGACGATCCCAGACCTTCGTCATCGCGTAGTCGAGCAGATGCGGGCTCGGCTTGTAGGCCTGCACCGAGGCGCTGTTGATGATCACCGCACCCGGCTGCAGGTACGCCAGCGCGGCGCGGGTGAGCCAGAACGTCCCGTACAGATTGGTCCGCATCACCGGTCGAACCGCTCGGTGCTGATCGCGGCGAGGCCGTCCGGCTGGGACACCTGGTAGGCGGCGTTGTTCACCAGCACGTCAAGAGCGCCGAGTTCGGCGGCGCACCGGGCGACGAGGCCGGTACAGAAGGCCTCGTCCCGGAGGTCGCCCGCGAGCGGCAGAGCGCGCCAGCCTGCCTGTTCGATCAGGGCGGTCGTGGTGTCGGCGTCGTCCTGCTCCTCGGCCAGGTGGCAGAACGCCACGTCCGCTTCCTCCCGGGCGAAGGCCAGGGCGACTGCGCGCCCGATCCCGGAGTCCGCGCCGGTGACGAGCGCGACCCGGCCCGTCAGACGGCCGGTGCCCCGGTGGGAGTCCTCGCGTGGCCGGGCCCGGGCTCCATCCGCTCACCCGTGCCCGGGTGCGGCTGCGACTGCTCCGGCAGCGGCAGCCTCGGATGCAGCCTACTCGGGTCGCCGGGGCGTGCCGGCCGCTCGTCTGCCCCGTCAGGCCCTGCAACCGGGCTCTTGCCACCTGCCGCGCCTGGCGGCGGCCGGGATCGCCGCCGGTGTCACCCCGCCGGTGGCCCGGATGGTGGAGGTGGACCACTGTTCACCCGGCCGGAGCCCTTGTCCGGGGCCGGACGGAGCAGACGACCGCGGGCTATGCCGCGGCGGCGCCACCCGTGTCCAGCAGCTCGACGAGCTGGGACCGGTGCAAGGCGGCGACACCCTCGAGCAGGTCCGGGTGGCGCAGCAGGACGGCGGCTTCCCGGTCGTGGGAGCCGGGTTCGCTCAGGCGTCGGAGGCCCTTGACGTCGGGTATGCCAGCCTGGATCCGATGGGCGCGTGAGGCGAGGGCGGGGTCGGCCAGCAGGCAGGCTGCCCAGCTGACGACGGTCTCGTCGACCCAGGTCCGCCACGCTGTGTCGGCGTGGTCGGGCTGCGGCTCGCACCCTGTAAGCCAGTCCAGGCGGGCCGATCCGCTGGGGGCGAGCAGGTGGAGCAGCTGAACGTCCATGGCGGTGGGATAGCGCAGATGTGCCGCGGCGGTGGCGGCCTGCCGGGCCTGGGCCTCGGCGAGCGCGGCGTTGAGCGCGCCCGACGGCGGCGGGTAGGCGTTCAGGAGCCAGCGGGAGGAGGCGGCTATGACGGGTGTCAGGTCGTTGGGCACGGCGATCGTTCCCTCGCGGCGGGCCCGCCCGTGTCCGAGAGGTCGGGTGTGCGAGCTGCTGGTGCGGGGCCGCGCTGCCCCGCCGGGTGGCCGACCAGTGTAGGCAGACCCGTGGGACCCGGGGCATGACCAGCGTCACGTCTGCCCGAAACGGCACCCGGGGCTCGCGGCCGGCACGCCCGCGGCCCCGTGTGCCGGTCTCCGTGCGGACGGGGGTCAGGACTTCCCGCGGCCGCTGACGAAGTCGCGAGCCCGGTCCACCAGCCCCGCCCCCGGCGCCAGCAGCTTGCTGGCCACCGGGCTGCTCGGAGCGGCAGGGTGCGGGCGGGTGGGCGCCATCGCCTTGGCCCGGCGGATCTTGTCACCGAGGTCGTCCAGCTGCTCCGGGGTGCAGGCCCGGCTCAGCATGGGGAAGAGGTTGTCCTCCTCGTCCTGGACGTGCGCGGAGACCTCGTCCATTAGCTGCTGCAGCATGGGGCTCATCTGCGCGTCGGACGTGTCCATCTGCTCCAGCTTCTTGAGGATCTCCTCGACCCTGCTGTGATCCGCGATCTCCTTGTCCGCGAGCCGGTCCCCGCCCTGGACGTGCTCGCGCACCGCCGGGTACAGGTACTGCTCCTCGGCGACCGAGTGCCGCACCAGCTCGATGGTGACCTGGTCCACCAAGTCACGCAGCTCCTGCCCGCCGCCTGTCATCGCCTGGATCCGGCCGAACATCTCCTCCACCTCCCGGTGGTCGGCCTTCAGCTCCTCGATCACATTCCCGCCGTGGCCCATCGCGCATCCGCCTCTCGTCCATCCGGTCCGGGTCCCTCCCGGTCCAACCGGAAGTGATCCCCATCCGGAAGCAGCCTCGTGAGCCGCAGGCCCGGGACTCACCCGATCGGAGCCGGGCGCGCGAGCCGGAGCAACGAGCATCCCGACGGGCTGACCCGCGCCTCCCCCGCGGGGAGCGGCCGATCTGCCGGATGCGTCCGGGGCCGACAGGTGAGGGCGTCGGCGCGCACGTTTCGGGTAGACGCCCTGACGCGTCCCCACCAGTGCGAGGGGGAAGAAGACCATGCGTGCCGGTTCGAACAAGAAGCGTGAACGCCAGTACGAGCACGTCAAGGACAGCGCCCTGGACCGCGGCGAGAGCGAGCGGGCCAGGGAGATCGCCGCCCGACCGTCCTCACCTCCGCCCCCGACGCGACAGCGGCGAGGACGGCGGCGATCGCGTGATTGTGGAAACGCAACGCCTGACGTCAGTACCGGGTGCGCTGCACCGGAAATCGGTCGTGAGGTGGTGGGTTGAGCCTTGCCCCGGGTAGCAGCAGTCCGGGCGCGGGCTGGCCTGCGGGGCTGGGAAGGTCAAGCGCGTGGTGCTGTCCGGCCTCGGCCAGGCGGGAGGCGTGCTCCTGGGACGAGCACGCGACGTCGGCGACGTGGTGCCGTCGCGGATGGCGGTGACGCGCAGCCGGGGCCCGTACCGATCCGCGTGCAGTGGCCACCTTCACCAGGTCTCCGTCGCCGACGCTTGCCCGGTCCCCTGCCCCGCCGCCGTTACCTGCACCGATACCGCCTCCAGCGCAGATGCGCCCGTGCTTACGCCCAGGCCGAGCGCAGGGCCTCGCGATGGGCGGCGAGCCAGGTGGCGAAGTCCTGCAGGTCGGGGTTGAGCTCGCGGACGGCTTCGAGGTCCCGGGCCGCGGTGAAGCGGTCCTCGCAGTCGGCGTAGTACTGGAACATGTTCCCCACCTCGTGCGCGCCGGGGAAGTCGAGCGCCCGGAAGGCGACCGGGGTCATCGGAAGGTACTTCACCGGCTTACCGGTGGCCTGCGTGATGGCCGCCGCCATGTCGGCGACTCGCAGGTGCTCGCCGGCGATGCTGACGGTGGCGCCGATGAGGTCGGTGCCGCGCTTGAGGATGGCCAGCGCGGTCTTGCCGATGTCCTCGACCGCGATGCCCGAGAGCCTGCTGGTACCCATCGGGAAGGAGAGCTGGAGGACACCGTCCTCGGCGCGCTGCGGGGCGAAGGTGTCGAGCAGGTTCTCCCAGTAGAACGTGGTGCGCAGGAAGGTGGTGGGCGCGCCCGCGTCCGTGAAGTAGTGGTCGGCCTCCGCCTTGGCGTCGAAGTGCGGCACCTTGTAGGAGCCCTGGAGGGTCGGCATCCGGTCGTCGTCGAGGGGGATGCACTCACGGGTGTCGTCCAGCGTGGACCAGATGGCGTGCTGCACGCCGGCGTGTCCGGCAGCCTGGGCGAGGGCGGCTGCCTGGGCCTTCTCCCGTTCGGCGGACATGTGCTCCCAGAAGTTGGTCACCAGGTACGCGCCGTACGCGCCCTCGAAGGCTGGTCCGAGACTCGCCTCGTCGTCCATGTCGGCCCTGACCACCTCGGCGCCTCGGTCCGCCAGCTCGCGGGCGCGGTCCGAGTCGGGGTTGCGGGTGACGGCGCGGACCGCGAACTCGTCGCTCGTGTCCGCCAGGATCGCCCTCGCGAGGGACCCGCCCTGGGAACCGGTCGCACCGAAAACCGTGATGATCTTATTCTCCGTCATGCCGTCGCCGCCTCTCGTGAACACGCTTCGCCTGCGCCCCGACATCTCAAGCGCAACCCATCGCGCCGTCCTCGGCAAACCGGGCGAGTCGGGATTCCCGCGGTCGTGAGCGGGCGGGCACACCTTAGACGTGATGTCCCCGCAGGGCCGGTGCGGGCACTCGCCGTCATGACGACGCCGCACGCCTCGCCAGCCGGCCCGCACCGCGGCAGGTACCCACCAGGAGCGATGCCTGCGGTGGCCCTCCCACCATGGCGGACGTCACGCGCGGAGGGGATCGAAGCCGAGGATCCAGCCCAGCGCATGGGCCGTCCCCCGAGCCCGGGCGCGTTCCGGCGGCGCGAGGCTCGGGTTACGGGCGGCGTTGATCGCGGCGCGTTCCTCGACGGCGAGGTCGAGTTCGGCCAGGGGCAGGGTCACGGCGCGGCCGGTCACCGGTGCGGGGCGGGAGGGGTCAAGCGCCCACCGGCACGCACGAAGAGCGCCGCGGGCGGCGGCATCGGCGTGACCGGACAGCTCCTCGGCAGTGGCCTCGACGGCGCGGCGCGGCCGCACCGCGATGAACGTCTCCCGTCCCTCGCCGGACATGCACATCACCCTTTCAGGCCGAAGACTCCGCCGCGATGCAGGCGTACCCAAACCACTCTGCCGCCTGCCCGCCCGAGGAGCACGACAGCGCGTCCAGGGCTCGGCCGCCCGAGCGAACCGCATCCGCTGACCCACTATCGGCTGTCGGCGGGAGGCCCAGGCGGCGGGCCGACTCAGGCGCGGCGGCCGGACGTCTCACAACCGGTAGCCCTGGACATACACTGCTGCCAGCGATCCCGTTGGCGCGGCCTCGTGGGGAAGGGTCGCTGATCGCGCGGCCGCGCTCGGCCGGTTCGGCGCCTCGGCCCTCGGCCCGGGCCTGGGCGTGGTCGCCCGGGACTACGACGGCTCGGCCAACCAGCGCTGGTTCCTCCAGGACATCCAGGAGGGCACCGACCTGACCGAGGTCGTCGCGATGGACGCCGGCCGCTCGGCTCCGGTACTCGTGGCGCTTCTCCCCAGTCCCGACCCGACAACTCGCGGCGGGCCCACGGCATCACGGGTCGGAAGTCAGGACGTCAGTTCCGTGGCGGGAACCGGTCCCACATGCGGTGGGCGCCAAGCATGTCCACGAGCTGGGAAACAGCGTCGGCGTCCTCCGTGGCAGTGAACACGCCGGGTGCCCGTGGGTCGACTCCCGCTGCGGCCCACAGGGCGCGGGCGTCAGCAAGGCCGGCGATCGGCTTGGCGTGCCGCCAGGCCTCGTTGACGAGCAGGACGGCTCGGGAGTCGAGTGTGGGCTGCCCGCCCGCGACGGCTCCGGACTTGGCATCCCGGGCGCCTCGGTCGTCCGCGGCTGGCGCGGGCTCGCCAACCACCAGGAGCGCGTCGAACTCGACGGACCGGGCCGCGGCGTAGGTCCGCTGGACGCTGAGGTCGTCTGCCAGGGGAGCACCCGTGGGGGCGATGACGAGTGGCAGCAGTCCGGCGACCAGGGCCGCTTCCCGTAGTTCCCGCACGGCGGAGCGGTCGCTGGTGGCGCCGGTGAGGATACCCAGGACCCGACCGGTTACCGGCCAGTGCCGTCCGACCTGGGACAGTGCCGGACTGGGCGCGACATCGATGCTGGCTCCGGCGACGGCCCGGGGCGCGGGCAGCCCGAGGCCTGCGGCGACCTCCCCGCAGAGCACCTCGTCGACCTCCGCAAGGACGGTCAGGACCCGCTCTCTGATGGCCGGCTCGAAGACCTTGGACAGTTCGAAGGTGTAGGCGGCGATGATGTGTTCGCGCTCGACCGGGCTCATACTCAGCCAGAACAGCCGCGGCTGGCTGAAGTGGTCGGCGAACGAGGCCGGCGCTTCGCGGACCTTCGAGGCCGCCGCGATCGGGGTTGGGTACTCGATGAAGGCGCGGTCGGAGGCCCCGGCGAAGAACGGGCAGCCGCCGTCGAGGGAGTTCGGCTTGTACGGGGCGACGCCGCTGTGCACAGCGTCCTGGTGGAACCCGTCGCGCAGCATGTCGTTCACCGGGGCGTGGGTGCGGTTGATCGGGATCTGGGTGAAGTTGGGGCCGCCGAGACGGGTGATCTGCGTGTCAAGGTATGAGAACAGGCGGCCGGCGAGCAGCGGGTCGTCGGTGATGTCGATGCCGGGCACCAAGTGCCCGGGGTGGAAGGCGACCTGCTCGGTCTCCGCGAAGAAGTTCGTCGGGTTCGCGTTCAGCGTCATCAGCCCAATCGGCTGCACCGGTGCGAGCTCCTCCGGGACGAACTTCGTGGGGTCCAGCAGATCGATGCCCGCGAACGTCTGTTCCGGAGTGTCCGGAAAGGTTTGGATGCCGAGCTCCCACTGCGGGAAGTTCCCGGCCTCGATCGCATCCGCGAGGTCGCGGCGGTGGAAGTCTGGATCCATGCCGTTGATCAGCTGCGCCTCCTCCCAGACCAGCGAGTGCACGCCGGCCGTGGGCTTCCAGTGGAACTTGACCAGCGTGGAGGTGCCTTCGGCGTCGACCAGGCGGAAGGTGTGGACGCCGAAGCCCTCCATCATCCGGAAGGAACGCGGGATGCCGCGGTCCGACATGTTCCAGATGGTGTGATGGGTGGCCTCGGTATGCAGGGAGACGAAGTCCCAGAAGGTGTCGTGGGCGCTCTGCGCCTGCGGGATCTCGCGGTCGGGGTGCGGCTTGCCGGCGTGGATGACGTCGGGGAACTTGATGGCGTCCTGGATGAAGAACACCGGGATGTTGTTGCCGACCAGGTCGAAGACGCCCTCGGAGGTGTAGAACTTCGTCGCGAAGCCGCGGGTGTCACGCACCGTGTCCGCCGACCCGCGCGAGCCGAGCACGGTGGAGAACCGCACGAACACCGGTGTCTCGACGCCCTCCCCCAGGAAGGCGGCCCTGCTGATGCCGGCCGCCGTTCCGTAACCGCGGAAGACCCCGTGCGCGGCAGCACCCCGGGCATGGACCACCCGCTCGGGGATTCGCTCGTGATCGAAGTGCATGATCTTCTCGCGCAGGTGATGGTCCTGCAGCAGCACGGGCCCGCGCGGTCCCGCCTTCAGCGAGTGATCGGAATCCGGCAGCCGCGTGCCATTCGCCGTGGTGAGGTAGCCGCCGTTCTGCCCTGCCGTGTCGGCCGGAGCGCCGATGCCACGGCCGGTCGGGGACAGGGCGGCCGGGGCCTGCTGGTCCCGCTTCGGTGGCAGCGGCGCCCGCGGTTCGACGGGCTCCGCGACAGGCGGCGGCTGACCGCCCGGGGCTCCGGGCACCTCTACGGTCGGCCGGTTGTCGTCACGCACCGCGTCGGCAACGGCGTCGACGATCTTCTTGATGGGTCCGGGCTCGGACATGGTTCCTCCGTTGCGGGTGGCCGCCCGGCACGGGCAATCCGACGCGGATTGCCCGTGCCGGGCCTCTTGGTGTTGCACGAACGACTACCGCGGTGAAGCGGCCCGGCCGAGCGACGACCACAGCCACTCGGCCAACGCAACGCGACTCTTCACTCGCGCACGGGGCGGGGATTCAGGGGAGCTGGGTGCCGCCGGTGGCATTGACGATCTCGCCGGTGATGTAGGAAGCCTCGGCGGAAGCGAGGAAGACATAGGCGGGAGCCATCTCGGCGGGTTGCGCGGGACGGCCCATCGGGGACTGCTCGCCGAAGTGCGCGACCTTCTTCTCGTCCATGGTCGCCGGGATCAGGGGTGTCCACACCGGTCCGGGAGCCACGGCGTTGACGCGGACGCCTTCGGCGGCGCACTGCACGGCCAGCCCCTGGGTGAACGCGACGATGGCGGCCTTGGTCATTGCGTAGTCGAGCAGGTGCGGGCTGGGCTTGTACGCCTGCACCGACGCGGTGTTGATGACCGACGCGCCCTCCCCCAAATGCGGCAGGGCCGCCCGGGTGAGCCAGAACATGCCGTACAGATTGGTCTTCATCACACGGTCGAACTGGTCGCTGGTGATCGCGGCCAGGCCGTCGGGCTGAGACATCTGGTAGGCCGCGTTGTTCACGAGGACGTCCAGACCGCCAAGGTCTCGCACGCACCGCTGCACGAGGTCCGCGCAGAATCCCTCCTCGCGGACATCGCCAGCGACGGCCAGGGCGCGACGGCCGGCCTCCTCGACAAGGGCCACCGTCCCGTCGGCGTCCTGCTGCTCGGCAGGGAGGTGGCAGAACGCGACATCTGCCCCCTCCCGCGCGAATGCCAACGCGACAGCCCGCCCGATCCCGGAGTCGCCACCGGTGATCAGCGCGACCCGCCCCGCCAGTCGGCCCGACCCGCGATAGGTGCCCTCCCCGTGATCAGGCGCAGGATCCATGGCTTCACCCCTACCGGGGTGGGGCTGCGACTGCTTCGGCAGAGGCGGCTCCGGCCGCTTCCGGGCCGGGCCGGGCGCGGTGGAATGATCGCTCGTCACAGTACTTCGACCTTCCGAGATCCAGAGCGAGAGGCGCAACCGCGTCTACCCACCGGCGCACCTACTACTCGTTCCGTGCCGATCCTGGCGCCGCCGGACCTCCAACCGCGCGGCGAACTGCTACACCCGGGTGACCCGGCAGCGTCGGCGGGGTGAGCCGAGGAATACCGGGTGCGCGTGCGCCGCAGACGGCCTCACTCGCCCTCGCGTCACTGGAGGATCGCATGGACGCGATCGTGCTGCTCAAGGACGACCACAAGACCGTCGAGAAGCTGTTCAGGGCCTTCGAGAAGGCCGGCGACCTGGCATACGCGGCAAGCGGCAGACCGCCGACCGTCGCGGCCGCCGCTGCGGCGGTCGCGGGCGACTACCTCACCCACCGCACAGGAGACCTCCTGGGCGACCGCCTGCTCACTGGCTGCATCGGAGCCCGCATCCCCCGCACCGCCTGTCAGCAGGCCGAGACCCTCATGACCCGCCAGGCGGTGGGCTGTCTTTCTCGGCCGCTGCCCGCCATGGTCCGTGGCCTCGTCCCTCCACCTCGCCGGTGCCACACGCCCGCCCTACCGCCGTGTCGCCCCGTACAGCGCCGCCGGACCGTGGGCCGCCGCCGAAAGCCAGCACCGTCTACGCCGCCGCGACCTCCTTCCAGCGGCCTCTCACCCTCGGCGGCCTCGTCCTCTCCACCGTCGCCCTCCGCGGCAGCCTCAGGGCATCGGGATCGTCTCGAAGCACTGCCTCGACACAGTGAAGTCCGCCGGCGCCACGAGGACCTCCGCGACGGAGCCTTTGATCTGGAACCGGAACATACCGCGGATGTCGTCGTAAACCGGTTCACGGGCCGGTCGGTGCGGTGCACGATCACGGTCCGCGCCCTGCCCTGCACACCGCGGACCGCCACCGTGTACCGCGGACTGCCGTTCACCGCTCGCCTCCCTCGCCGGCGGCCACCGGACCGGCCAGGCCCGCGAAGACGAGGCCTCGTCGGTTCACATCGGTCCTCACCCGGACGGGCAGCGGCGGGACGAACCAGCGGACCACGCCGCGAACCGGCCGGGCGGTCGCTGAGAGCAGTTGGTCGAGGTCGTGGGAGGTGAGCGGGAGACTGATCGAGCGGCGGTCGCCGCTCAGGCGAAGCAGGAGGCTGAATCCGCCGTGGTGCTGGTGAATGCCGACTGCGAGCGCCGTTGCGGGCTCGGGTGTGGCCACTGTCGTGGGCGTAGGGGCAGGGAGGGTAGTCATGGCAGGTCTGCTTCGTCGTGGGAACGGATGTGCGTCCGGGTGGTGGTGGCCTTGTGGCGGGCGGTGCCGTTGACCGGGGCCGCGAAGAGGGCGGTGGTCCCGGTGAGGGCGAGGAGCCTCTCCACCCGGGGGCTGGCGCTGGTGATGGCGAGCGAGTGTCCGTCGCGCAAGACGTTCAGACGCAAAGTCAGGAGCACGTTGAGGCCGTAGCTGTCGAGGAAGGTGACGCCGGACAGGTCAATGTCCAGGCCGGTACCGCCATCGCGTCGTGCTCGCTCCAGAACGTCCCGCATATGCCCGGCGACGTCCATGTCGATCTCACCGAGAACCCGGGCCAGGGGCCGCTGCGGGCCCGGTGTGACAACGACGGTCAGTCCACCGGCCGCGTATGTCGGCGCGGGTGGCGAATTCAGGTCGAGATCGGTGCCGGCGATGGCCGGGAGGGCGCTGCAGGGATACTCGGTCATGGCCAGGTCCTTGCCAGGGAGACGGCGGAGACGGAAGTACTTTCATCGTCTCCCTCGCACATATTCACGTCAAGGGATACCCGAATCGCGATGCAGGTGTGGTCAAGCGCGAATCCACCGTCCTATGGTGGAGGTATGGCGCTCGAGGACTCCGCCCGCACGAAATGGACGTTCGTAACCAGCCACGCCCGCGTACTCGCCACGATCGCCCGTGACCCTGGCGCCCGACTGCGGGACATCGCCGTGAGAGTCCAGCTCACAGAGCGCACCGTCCAGGCAATCGTCACCGACCTCGAACAGGCCGGCTACCTGGTCCGCATCCGCACCGGACGCCGAAACCACTACCGCATCGCTACCGACACCTGGCTCAGACACCCCGCCGAATCCGGCCTGAGCATCAACGCCCTGCTCGACCTGCTCGTCCCTGCCCCCAACCACAGGGACCACCCCGGCGACAGCCCCGGCCACCGTGACAACGGCCTGGCCCCACTGACCGCCCCAGAAGACCACCCGGCGTCCGCCGGGGGTCGGGACCGCGCCAACCGCCCCCCGCTACCGCGGCCGTAGAATCGCGCGCGACCCGCTGTGCCCGCCGGCAGCCCGGTCTCCATGTGCCCAGGCGCGGCCAACCGCGACCCGCACGGTTCCCCGACCCGGCCGACTCGATCTCGGCCGCGCCGACGCCGCCGGCCACCTCGCCTTCGGCGACGGGATCCACCGCTGCCTCGGCGCACCACTGGCCCACGCGGAAGTCGAGATCGTGCTCGGCGTCCTCTTGGAGCGCTTCCCCGGTCTTCAGTTGGCGGTCCCTGCCGACCAGCTCGTCTGGCGGCACCCGGCTGGTCTGCGGCCTCGTCGCCCTGCCGGCGAGCCTGTAGGCGCTCGCGGAACGGGGACACAGATCCTCCCCGTCCTCGCTCGCGCAGAGAGCGCCGCTCGCGGGCCATGCTCGTCGCCAGGCGGCTGCCGTATTGCCGGGCGCGACGCTGCCGACGGCCACGCAAGCGCTCTCGGCACGCGTTTCTTCGCACCGGGACTGACAGCTCGGTCGGTCGACGGAGCGGTCGAAGGTGAAGCGTCTGACCGCGCAGGGCTGGCGGACGAAGAAGCGCCGGGGCCGGCGGTGTCAACCGGGCGGTGACCGGCGCCGTAGGGCGGAACCGGTCCACGCGGCGTTGACGTTCTCCGGGGTCACGGCCGGGTGGCGGGAGGCGATGAAGAAGGCGATCGAGGCCAGGATCAGCATGATGAAGATCGCCACCACGCCGGCGGTCCCGCCGATCCCGTTCGCAGCCCAGTAGGCGAGGGCACCAACCACCCCCGCGGCCGGCAGGGTGAGCAACCAAGCCGCCGCCATCCGGTGGGCGACCTGCCAACGCACCACCCCGCCCTTCTTGCCCACCCCCGAGCCCAGGATCGATCCGGTGGCCACGTGCGTGGTGGACAGGGAGTAGCCGAAGTTCGTCGAGGAGAGGATCACCGCCGCCGAGGCCGACTCGCTGGCCATCCCCTGCGGCGACTCGATGTCCACCAACCCCTTGCCCAGCGCCCGGATCACCCGCCAGCCGCCGACGTATGTGCCAAGCGCAATCACCGTCGCGCAGGAGGTAATCACCCAGGTCGGCGCCGTCGATCCGGCACTCAGCGTACCTGCGGCGATCAGCGCCAGGGTGATCACACCCATGGTCTTCTGCGCGTCGTTGGTTCCGTGGGCCAGCGAGACCATGCAGGCCGAACCGACCTGGCCGATCCGGAAGCCGTGCCCCCGCGGACGCTCGGCCACCCCGCGGGTGAGACGGTACACGAGGTAGGTGCCGAGAACGGCCACGGATCCCGCGATGAACGGCGACAGTGCGGCAGGAACGATCACCTTGGACACCAGCCCCTGCCACTTGACGGCGGCCGTGCCCGCCGCCGCCATCGTCGCCCCGATCACGCCACCGATCAGCGCATGCGAGGAGCTGGAGGGGATTCCGAGGAACCAGGTGGTCAGGTTCCACAGGATGCTTCCGGTCAGACCGGCGAAGACCACAGTCAGGGAGACGTCGTTGCTGTTGACCAGGCCACCGGCGATGGTCGCCGCAACGGCGGTCGACAGAAACGCGCCGACCATATTCAGTACTGCCGACACGGCAACCGCAATGCGCGGGGGCAGGGCTCCGGTGACGATCGAGGTCGCCATGGCGTTGCCAGTGTCATGGAAGCCGTTGGTGAAGTCGAAGGCCAGCGCAGTGACCACCACCAGCGCCAGGATCACGTCGTTGCCGGTCACGCGCACGAACATAACCCGCCCCTCAGGCCCGCCCGGGACTGCGACACCCAGCGCCCCGGTACTCCTGACGCATCACCCGATACGCCCAACCACGAGATCGCGCGCGCCGAGATCGCGGCACTGATGCTCGAGACGGCAGCTCGCCTCGCCCCCGGCACGGCGACGCCTTCACGGCACCACTGCGGCGGCACCGCAGCCGTGTCTGCCGACCGCAGGGCCCGTAGGAGCCCGAGAGGTCGGCTGTGGTCGAGAGGACGTTTTCCGACCGTGGGCCCACACCGGGAATTCGCACGTCGGCCGAGCAAAAGCGTCACGACCCCCATCGAGTCGCCCACCAAGGCCAGCTCAGTCGGGCCATGTGCCTGTCAGGCGACGGGTACCGACCGCCCCGCCTCGGTCGACCGCGGCCTTGACGAGGGCGTAGACCGCCCCCTGCACGGCAGCGGCAGTCAGCACCTCTTTCCAGGTGCGGTCCCGGTCGGTGGCCTGGGGCGCGTCCTCCTCGTGTCCGAGGAAGGCCCACAGACGCTTGAAGACGGCGCCCGCAATGACCCCACCGAGGGCGCCGAACAGCAAGCCGAGTGGCTTGTAAAGGATCTTGATCATCGCGATCTCCCAGTGCTCCACTGACTGACCGCGAGCCCGTTCTCGGCGGGTTCGTGGCGCTTGAGGCTGCGGCCTCGGCTTGGCTCCTCTCCGGCCTGGGTCAAGGACCTGCCGAGTGCGCCCGCCAGCCGAGTCTCCGGCATACCCATCGAGGGGGTCGGCTTCTGACTGACCGGCCGCTTTGGCGCCTTGGACGTCGTGCCGCGGCCGGTCTCCGGCGGCGGGCGGCGAGGCCGAGCAGTCGCGCGGTGGTGGAGGGGGCCAGTGCCTGCATCCGGACGCCCAGTTTCGCCCCGGCGGTGAGGACCAGCCCGGGCGCCGTGGCGGCCCAGTTCTCGGGCGACGAGCAGGCTGAGGCCTCGGGAGGAACCGGTGACCAGGGCGGTGCTGCCAGCGAAGCGGTGAGGTGGTGCGGTCATGGCGGCCTCCCAGCGGTTCGGGGCTGTCGGTGGTGACTCTGGGCGCGTGCGTGGTGGTACTCAGGGCTTGAAGAGCACCTTCACGGCGCCGTCGTGTTTCTTCTGGAACATCTCGTACGCTGCCGGCGCTTCGGTGAGCGGGAGGTGGTGGGTGGCGAAGGTGTCGACGCCGAGCGGATCGTCGTCGGTGAGCAGGGGGAGGATGTCGTCGGACCAGCGGTGGACGTTGGCCTGGCCCATGCGCAGTTGGATCTGCTTGTCGAACATCGTGAGCAGGGGCAGGGGGTCGGTCTGGCCGCCGTAGACACCGGAGAGGGAGATGGTGCCGCCGCGCCGCACGATGTCGATGGCGAGGTGGAGGGCGCTCAGGCGGTCAATGCCGACGTGCTCCATGATCTTGGCGGCGAGTGCGCCCGGGAGCAGGTTGGTCGCCTGGGCGGCGAGTTTCGCTCCGGGCGAGCCATGGGCCTCCATCCCGACTGCGTCGATGACTCCATCGGGCCCGCGTCCGCCGGTGAGATCGCGAATGGCGTTGGGGAGGTCCTTGCCGTGTTCGTGGAGGTCGAGTACGTGCACGCCGCGCCTGCGGGCGCGCGTGAGACGTTCGCCGACGAGGTCGACGCCGATCACCTGACCGACGCCGTGGTGCAGGGCGATCCGGCAGCTCATGTCACCGATCGGCCCAAGGCCCAGGACGACGAGGCTTCCGCCTGTGGGCACGGCGGCGTACTCGACGGCCTGCCAGGCGGTGGGAAGCACGTCGGAGAGGAAGACGAACCGGTCGTCCGCGGGACCGTCCGGCACCTTGATGGGCAGGTTGTTACCGAAGGGAACACGCAGCAACTCGGCCTGCCCGCCTGGGACCTGCCCGTAGAGCTTGGTGTAGCCGAATAGCGCGGCACCGCTGCCGTACTCCCTGACCTGGGTGGTCTCGCACTGCGAGTACAGGCCCTGCCCGCACGTGTGGCAGGTGCCGCAGGAGACATTGAACGGGATGACAACCCGGTCGCCCACGCGAACGGCGGTCACATCAGGTCCGGCCTCCTGGACGATGCCCATGGGTTCGTGACCGAGGATGTCCCCAACGTCGAGGAACGGACCGAGAACCTCATAGAGGTGGAGGTCTGATCCGCACAGTCCACTGGTGGTCACTTCGATGATCACATCGGTCGGATCCTCGATTACCGGATCGGGGACGGAATCGACTCGGACGTCGCGCCTACCGTGCCACGCCAAGGCCCTCATCATCACTCCTCGTAAGGTGGCCTTCGGCCCCCGCCCCTATCGTTTCTCCACATCCATTTCCACAAAACAGACAAATCCTCCCGGGATGTCTTCACAGAGATGGCAGGAGACAGGGGCGGCCACCACGTCGGTCGGCACCGTCGGCGACCAAGAGTGCGTCGATCGAGCGGACAGCGGCGAAGGTCCGCTGGGCGGCGAGGTCGCTGGCCAGCGGCGCCCCGGTGGGGGCGATGATCAGCGGCAACAACTCTGCAGCGAAGGCGGCTTCACGCATCCCACTCCACCGCGGCCAACCGCCCAGCCAGCCCCTCCGCCCCTGTGGCTGACCGCGTCGGCCCAGGCAAATCCCCTGGGCAGGCCTGTTGTTCCCGAGCTTTGAAGCCGCAGGCCCGCTGGCGGAGCCGATGCGCAGGTGGCGGCGAGCGGCTCGCCGCAGCGAGCGCCAGAGTGAAATGGCCGGACCGTTCCGCTACCTCACCGCTCCCCGCTCAGCGACCTGATCGAGCTGGAGATGCTGCGTACCGGTATCGAGGGCAAAGCCGCGCTGTGGCGGGCGCTGCGCGCCATAGCCGACACCGATGAGCGCCTCGACCGAGTGGAGCTTTCCCGCCTCGCCGACCGGGCCGCCGAGCAGGCTCGCACGTTGAACGGCTGGCATCAGGCGGTCAGCGCTGCTGTGCTTGCGCACCAGCCTGGGCCGCGGCCGGGCGCCGGTTCGGGCATCGTCCTGTGAGCGGCTCCGTGCCCGTGGGCGAGGCCGACCAGAGCCGGGTGGTGCGTGAGCTCCATGCGGCGCTTCAGGCGACCGGGAGCGCGGTGGCGGTGGCGGAGTCCCTCACCGGTGGCCTGCTAGCACTCGTCCTGTCCGATGCTCCGGGCGCGAGCGAGGTGTTCGTCGGCTCGGTCACGGCCTACACCGACGACGCCAAGCACAGCCTCCTCGGCATCCAACGGGCGCTGCTGGAGCGGCACGGCGCCGTGAACGGCGAGGTCGCCCAGCAGATGGCCCAAGGGGTGAGACGGCTGATGGGCAGCGCATACGCCCTTTCCACCACCGGGGTGGCCGGTCCGCAGTCGCAGGACGACCGGCCGGCCGGCACCGTCTTCATCGCTCTCGCCGACGCTCACGGCGCGCGGGTCATCTCCCGCACCTGCACGGCGATCGGCACACCATCCAGCAGCAGCGCGTGGCCGAAGCGCTGCGCCTCCTGCAGACCCGCCTCCGCCCCACGCCCTGACCGTATGGCGAGCCCGGGGAGAGTGGCGCCGCGTTGCGTTCAGCGGTGGTGTCCGAGCCGGGCCAGGCGGGCCGTGGCGGTCTTGAAGACGGGCTGCTTGGAGACGGGGTCCAGGCGGGTGGGGATGAGTTCGTTCGCGGCGCGGTCGTGGCGCGGCGGGCTGCCGGCGTGGTCGGTGCCGTGGTCCCAGTAGCCGTAGTGGAACGGCAGGAAAAGCAGACCTTCGCGGATACCGGTGATCCGGACCCGGGCGGCGACGGTACCGCGGGCGGTGGTGACGGCGGCCATATCACCGTGGGTGAGGCCGTGGCGGTGGGCGTCGGCCGGGGAGCATTCGACCCATACCTCGGGGGCGGCGCGCTGTAGCTCGGGGACGCGGCCGGTCTTGGTGCGTGTGTGGAAGTGGTAGATAGTGCGCCCGGTGGTCAGCCACAGCGGGTAGTCGTCGTCGGGAGATTCGGGTGGCGGCTGGTAGTCGGCCGGCCGCAGGACGGCTCTGCCGTGCGGGTTGAGGACGCGGTACTCGGGTTCGGTCGCGGGCTCGCCGGTGTTGAGGTCGCGGCCGTAGGTCTCGCAGGTGTCCGGGTGGGCCCAGAAGCGGCCGTCGGCATACAGCCGCTGGGTGCCGAAGGGCAGGGCGGGCGTGGCGGGCCACTGGGTGCCGCCGTGTTCGCGCAGCAGTTCGTGGCTGAGGCCGGTGTAGTCGCACGGGCGTCCCTTGCTGCACAGCTGCCAGGCAGCGAACGCGGACGGGGCGTCGTGCCAGGTGATCAGCGGGCGGCCGGTGCGGTCGCGCAGCTCCATGCGGCGGGCGAAGTCGAGGAAGATGTCGAGGTCTGGCCTTGCCTGGCCTGGCGGGTCGACGGCCCGGTCCGAGAGGTGGACGGTGCGGTCGGCGTTGGTGAAGGTGCCGGCCTTCTCGCCCCAGGTCGCGGCCGGCAGGACGACGTCGGCGAGCGCGGAGGTCTCGGTGGGGAAGATGTCCTGCACGACGGTGAACAGGCCGGGCTGGGCGAGGATTTCGCGGATCCGGGCGAGGTCGGGCAGGGAGACGGCCGGGTTGGTGGCGCTGATCCACAGGAACTTCAGCGCCCCGGTTTCGGCGAGGCGGAACATCTCCAGCGCGTGGGTGGGCGGGGCTCCGTGGTCCAGCACCGCGGGGTCGATGTTCCACAGGTCGGCGAGGTCAGCGACGTGGCGCGGGTTCGCCCAGTTGCGAAAGCCCGGCAGGTCGCCGTTAGCGCCGCACTCGCGGGTGTTCTGGGCGGTGGGCTGGCCGTTCATCTGCAGGACCCCGGCGCCGGGGCGCCCGAGCTGTCCACGCAGCAGGTGAAGGTTGTTGATCTGCACCGCCGTGGCGGTGGCCTGGTGGGACTGGTAGACGCCCTGGAGCACGGTGGACACGAGCCGGTCGGTGCCGGCGAGCAGCTCAGCGGTGCGGCGGATTTCGTCTGCCGGGATGTCGCAGATCCGGGCGGCCCACTCGGGTGTGCAGGGGGAGACGCGTTCGGCCAGGTCCTGGAAGCCGACCGTGTGCGCGGCGACGTAGGCGTGGTCGACGCGGCCGGTGGTGATGATCTCGTTCAGGAGGGCGTTGAGGAGGGCGAGGTTGGTGCCCGGGCGCGGCGCCAGGTGGATGGCCGCCTCGCGCGCGGTGGGAGTCGGGCGGGGGTCGAGGACCAACAGCGTGGGCCGGTCCGCGCCGTGGAGCCGGTCGAGGATGCGCATCCACAGCACCGGCTGGCACTCGGCGACGTTGTGGCCCCACAGCGAGATCACCTGGGCGTGGTCAATGTCCTGATAGGAGCCGGGCTGGCCGTCACAGCCGAAGGACTCCTTCAGTGCCTCGCCCGCGGTGGCGGTGCACAGCCGGGTGTTGCCGTCCAGGTGGTTGGTGCCGATCCCGGCTCGGGCCAGCACGGTCAGCGTGTAGTACTCCTCCAGGAACAACTGCCCCGACGTGTAGAAGCCGACCGCGCCCGGACCGTGCTCCGCCAGGACGGACTGGCAGCGCTCGGTGATCGTGTCCATGGCTGTGTGCCAGTCCGTTTCCACCAGCTGGCCGCGTTGGCGGATCTGTGGCGCGGTGAGCCGGTCCGGGGAGGCGTTGGCCTGCCAGCCGAACAGGTCCTTGATGTCGAGGCGGCCGTGGTTGACGCGGTCGCCGGCCCGGCCGCGGACGCCGACGATTCGCCCGTCACGCACCGCGATGTCCATGGCGTCGCCGTTGGAGTGCAGCAGCGACGCGGAGGGCACCCATCGCTGCACGTCCGACTCGCTCAGGCCGTCGGCCAGCTGAAGGTCGACACGGGCGGGCCAGACGGTGCCGGGCTCGTAAGGGGTCCTCACGCCCCACGGATCGGTGGTCCGGTCCATGGTGGTGGTTCCTCCTTCCTGCCGGGTACGACAGATCTGCCTACTCGGCGGCGCGGGGACCTCCAGCGGGTCGCGGGTGGCGGTCTCTTCTCGGCCTCTTCGAGCTGTTCGCCGAGTTCCACCAGCCGGTTGCGTCCTCGACGTGGTGGCGGACGTTCTCCATCAGCGCGGTCAACTTGGCGTCGAACCGCTCGTCCTTCGGGTCCAGACCGGCAAGCTCGGGCACCATCAATACCACCACATGGTGTTCCTCGACGCTCTCCAGCACGTGGTCGGTGGTGTCCGAAGCGGCTTCGCGGCCGCGGGGTAGAACACCTCCTCCTCGATCACAGCATGCACGGTGAGCTCCTCGATCACCTGGTCGGCGATGCGGCGCTTCTCGGCGTACGCGCTGTCGCCGGCCTTCTCGAACGCCTCGAACAGCTTCTCCACCGTCTTATGGTCGTCCTTGAGCAGAACGATCGCATCCATCACAACGTCTGTCCGTCGTACCGGTTCAAGCGAATCACCAGCGGGAAGTCCGGCCGGTCAGGGAGCCTGGACGTCGGCCGCGGGCGGCTCGGGTTCCTGATCGTCCACGTCGGCACCGTCGGCCTCGGCCCGGACGTCCTTCGGGGTGGGCGCCGTGATGCTGCGCCCCTCCGCGGACCGCTCCCGTACCGTGCCGTCGTCGCGCGAGGCATCGTTCTGGGGGGCTCCCTTGTCGTCGGTGCGCATGGCGCCGTCCTCCTCGTCAGTCAGCCGGCGGATTCGGTGCGCTCAACCCGGGCAACCGCCCGTGCGCGTACCCGCACGGGCGGGCGCAGACACTGCTGCGGCCCGTGGCCGGTCAGTGGCCGAGGGCGTTGGCGAGTTCCTTCTTGTTCATCTTCGAGCGGCCGTGGATGTTGCGCTGCTTGGCCTCGTTGTACAGCTGCTCCTTCGTCGGCCCCTCGGAACCGGAGTGCGAACGCTGTCCGCCGCGCCGGGAGGAGGAAGTGTCGTGAGTGGAGGAGCGGCTCGCTGTCTTCGACTCGCCGTGCCGGGCCCTCTCCTTGTTCACGGTCCGGGCCGCGATCTCCTTGGCCCGCTTCTCACTCTCCCCACGCTCCAACGCGCTGTCCTTGATGTGCTCGTACTGGCGCTCACGCTTCTTGCTCGAACCGGCAGGCATGACTCCTCCTTCAGGTAGTGCGACGCGTCGCCTACCCCGAAAGCGAGGGCCGACTCGTGGGCCCGCATGATGCAACCGACAGGCCCTGCCGTACCTGTCCCCCGTCCCGGCCCCTGCGGACTGCTGCCACGTGCTCTTCTGCCAGTTGGTCCGGGCGAGTTGGATAGCGAGTACCTGGGTAGCGCCAGGCGTGCCTGGATGCCTTCGCCGAGAGCGTCCGCCGGTGCCTCCTCGCCTTCGAGCTGGTAGCGCGTGAGCCGTCCCGCCAGGCTCGGTGTGGTGAACACCAGCCGATGGGAACGCCACCACCTCGGGGCGGTCGTTGAGGCCGGCCCCGAAGTGGCGGTGCAGCGCTGGCACCGGCTCTATGCCGGACCTGCGGTCACGGACGACGCGTGCCACCTCGCCCTGGTGGTCCGCGAACCGGTGCAGCACCAGGTCTTCCTTGGTGCGGAAGTACCGGAAGAGGGTCGGCTTGGAGATCTCGACTGCCGCGGCGATGTCGCTGACCGAGACTCGGTCGAAGCCGCGCTCCAGGAACAGCGAGATCGACGCGCCGGCGATGGCATCGCGCGTCCGCGCCTTCTTGCGGGCCCGCAGTCCCGTCGGCTCGTTCATCCGACCACCGTGATTCATGACCAAGTTGCTTTTTTAACTGAGTAACGTTTTCATGGACGGCATGAATCGGACAGACACTCCTCCTGTGCTCGTAACCGGGGCGACGGGCCGGATCGGCCGCCTCGTCATCGACCAACTCCTCGACGCGGGCGTACCGGTCCGCGCCCTCACCCACCGCCACGAGGCGGCGGCGACGCTACCGGGGAACGTCGAGGTCTTCACCGGCGACCTCACCATGCCTGAGTCGCTCGATCCGGCATTGAACGGTGCCGGTGCGGTCTTCCTCGTCTGGACCGCCCCGCCTCGGACCACCGCGGCAGTCGTCGAGCAACTGGCGGCCCACGTGCGGCGGATCGTCTTCCTCTCCTCCCCGCACCAGACACCGCACCCGCTCTTCCAGCAGCCCAATCCCATGGCAGCGATGCACGCCGACATCGAGCAGCTCATCGCGGCCACCGGACTCGAATCGACCATCATCCGGCCGGGAATGCTCGCATCGAACTCGCTGGCCTGGTGGGCGCCCGCGATCCAGGCCGACGAGGTCGTCCGGTGGCCTTACGGCGCTGCCGAGACGGCACCGGTCGACGACCGCGACGTCGCAGCCGTCGCGGCGCGGACGCTCTGTCAGGATGGACACGTCGGAGGCGACTACGTCCTTACTGGCCCCGAATCGCTGACCCAGGCCGCACAGGTGGGCGTCATCGGTGACGCCCTTGGGCGCCAGATCGACTTCGAGGAGATGACGCCGGAGGAGTTCTGCAGCCTTTCGGAGGGCACGGCACGCAGCTCGGTCGTCGACATGCTGCTCGCCGCGTGGAGCGCGGCGGTCGGACAGCCCGCGTACGTCACCACCGCGGTGGCCGACATCCTGGGGACGGCACCGCGAACGTTTCGCCAGTGGGCAGCCGACCACGCCACCGCGTTCACACAGGGTTCGTAACCTCATCGACCGCGCGCCCGGCCGCAGCTCTCAGTCCGGCGTCGCTCCGGATCCGCCTCCGGCGTAGGCCCGGCGCGTGGGCGCTGAAGCGTCGGACGGGCGACCCGGGGCCGCGCAGCGGAACCCATCGCGGTGGCGTCACCCTCTGCAACTGGTTCTCCCGGCGTCCCACTCGAACTGGCCGCCGGTGGGGGACCGATATCTGGCCGTACCTGGGGAAAAGAAGATCTTGGCCGCTGACACCTGAGCCCTGGCTTGATGTGTGAGCGAGCGAATGAGTGAGTGGGGGTGGGGGCTGGTTGGTGTCGGGCGGGTCGGCTGTTGCCCGTCGGCGGCCACCTGTCCACTTCTGGGGAGCTGCTGTTTGTCCCGCCCCGGCGTTGCCACAGGGCTGTCCCGGTAAGCCGGGCCGTTCGTCGGTCGTTTTCGCCTGGCCGAGCTCTGCTGCCTGCTCCTGCCGGCTCCTGCGGGCCGCCGGTGTCCCCGGGGCATGCCGTCCTGGCCACCCGTGTCTGCGGGCGCGTCAGCACCGCCGGTGTCGGTACCGCTGGTGTCAATGCCGCCGGTGGCGGTGGCGCGCGACGCGCTCCCGCAGACGGTTCACACCGTCCAGGACGGGGCGGAAGAACGGGACGGCTACCACCAGCAGGCACTGGGCGGTCGCCGCGATCGGCAGCCGCAGGAGAAACAGGCCGCAGGCACACGCGAAGGGCAGCAGCAGCGACACCACTGCCACGGCCCGGGCGACCCGTTTCAGCCCGGGTGTGATGCCGCGGCCCCCCTTGTCCGCCGCCCACAGGCTGATTCCGATGGCGAAAAAGGCGATGCCCAGTGCCACCATCTCCACGGTTGATTTTGTCGGGTCATATGGGAGCCACTGCTCCGGTGTGAACGGGAACCAGGTATAGGCCATTCGTGGCGGTGATGTACTCGACCCCGGTGGGTGTTCTTCGGCGAATTCGGGAGCCGTTCCGGCGAGATTGGGAGCCACTGATCGGGTGACCTGCTGGCCCCGGGCGGAGTGTCCATGGGGGCCAGAGTGGTGGCGTCGGCAGGGTGTGATTGCGGGCCCAGGTCGCCTCCCTGACAAGTCGCGGCCGGGGCCTCACCCTGGATATGCGGAAGGGCTGGACCCGTGGGGTCCAGCCCTTCCGGCTGTGGCAGCAAATTGGACAGTGAGATTCGTTCTTCTGGGGTTAGTACTCCAGCCGTAGATTGTGATCACGGATGGGAAGGTCAGGCCCGGGACGCTCCGAGGAACCGCAGCACGGCCAGGACGCGGCGGTGGTCCGCGTCGACCACGGGCAGGTCA
>NZ_JBVHHB010000011.1:0-9083 GCF_055561295.1 Kitasatospora sp. NPDC022785
GCCAGGTCCTCGCCACCTCGCTCGCCATGCTCCGCACCAAGCACGCCGATCTGCCCAGCCGCAAGCACGGCAACCCGCCGATGTAGCAGCGCCGTCCCGCGGTCCCCAGTTCCGGTGCCACCGACCACACACCACGCATCCGCCCGGGAGAAACCGGATCATGGCCGTTTCCGCCGCCCCCTGCATCCGCGTCGTCCGCGGCTCGCTCTCCGACGAGGAGCTCGCGGCCCTGACCGCCGTGCTGACGGCCCTCGCCGCGTCCCGGCAGGCCGCGGCCGCGCCGGTCGAGCCGACCGCCACCCGCCACCGGCTGGAGCTCCGCCCGGCCTACTTCTCGCCGGTCAGCTGGCAGCAGGCCGCCTGACGGACGGTCACCGGCGGGCCGCTCGCGGCCGCGAGCGGCCCGCTCCGGGCGGACATGGGAAGTGATCATGTTCGTAATTGGCCGCGGGAACGCCGGATGCGGCACAGTGGCCCCATGAGCCCGGACACGAGGAGTCACCACGCCGCCGGGGAGCGCGCCCCGGGCCGCCGGCGGCCGGTGCAGCAGCGCAGCCAGGAGCGGTACGGCCGGATCCTGGACGCCTGTGCCGGTCTGCTCGACGAGGTCGGGGCCACCGCGCTCACCACCAAGGAGGTCGCGCACCGCGCCCAGGTGCCGATCGGCACGCTGTACCAGTTCTTCGCCGGCAAGGAGGACCTGCTGGCCGCGCTGGCGGGCCGCAACCTCGACCACTACCTCCAGCGGCTGGACCGGCGGCTGAGCACCGAGACCCCGGACGGCCCGGCCGGGTTCACCGACCTCGCCGTGGACGAGTTCGTGACGATGAAGCGGGCCGTCCCCGGCTTCGGCCAGGTGGACTTCGGGCTGGCCGGCGCCGCCGTGCCCGCCGGGGTCCGGGACGACCGGCACCTGATCGACGCCGAGCTGGACAACAACACGGCCGTCGCCCTGCGCCTCCAGGCGCTCGGCGGGCGGCTCTTCTCCGCGGCCGACCCGGCGGCGCTCACGCTGCGCCTACGGGTGGCCCTGGAGGCGGCGGACGCCGTGCTCAAGCTCGCCTTCCGAGGCGACCCGGAGGGCGACCCGGTCCTGATCGCCGAGTCCAAGCGGCTGGTCCGCTGCTACCTGGCCGAACCCCCGGGCCCCCACCGAGGCCCGCACTGAGGACCCCCGCCGGGGCCCTCGCCGAGGCCCGTGCCAAGGCCCTCGCCGAGCGACGAGCCCGGCCGCGACGGCACCCCCGGGCGTCCCCGGCACCGTCACGCCGTTGCGAGGCCGTCCCCGCCGCAGCACAGTGGAAGCAGAACGGCCGCCCGCGCGGCCACCGCTACCCGAGGAGCAGACCATGCACGCAGCGGTAGGTGACCAGCTCCACATCCACAGCAGGTCGGTGGGCATGGTCGACCAGAAGGGCGAGATCATCGAGGTGCGCGGCGCCGAGGGCGAGCCGCCGTACATGGTCCGCTTCGAGGACGGCCACACGGGCCTGATCTACCCGGGGCCCGACTGCAACATCGAACGCCGCGAGGCGCTCCGCTGACCCAGGCGGCCGCCACCCCGCGCTCCCGCGGCGCGGGGTGGTGACTCACGTGTCCGCGCCCGCCCCCACACTGCCCGGCGCGCTCGCCGGGCTCGCACCGCTGCTCGACCAGTACGGCTACCTGGCCGTGGCGGTCTTCGTGCTGCTCGACAACTGCGGCATCCCGGCGCCCGGCCAGACCATCCTGGTGCTCGCCGCCGTCTACGCCGGCGCCGGGCACCTCGACATCGCCGCCGTGGTGACGATCGCCTTCACCGCCGCGGTCGTCGGCAACAGCCTCGGTTATCTGATCGGCAGCACCGGCGGCCGCGCCTTCGTCCACCGCTGGGGCCGCTACGTGCTGCTCACCCCGGCCCGGATGGAGCGCGCCGACGGCTTCTTCGCCCGGCACGGCGGCATAGTCGTCACCGTCGCCCGCTTCGTGGACGGGCTGCGCCAGACCAACGGCATCATCGCCGGCACCACCGAGATGCGCTGGCGGCGGTTCCAGCCGTTCAACGTGCTCGGGGCGGCGCTCTGGGTCGGCGTCTGGTCCGCCTTCGGCTACCTCGCCGGCGCCAACATCGGCGGGGTCTACCGGACGGCGATCCGCTACCAGCTCTGGCTGCTGATCGCCCTCGCCGCCCTCTGCGCCGCCCTCGCCGCCCGCCACCTGCTGCGCCGCCGCCGCAGGCCGGACGGCGGGCGGCACGAGCAGGCGGTCGACGACCCGCGGGACGGGCGCCCGGACGACGAGGGCCCGGACCACGAGGGCCCGCGGGACGAGGACTCACGGCACGACAGCCCGCAGGCCGAGAACCCGCAGGCCAAGGGCTCGCAGGACGAGGGCTCGCAGGCCTAGCGCAGCGGGAACACCTCGAACGGGACGGCGAAGCGCGTCCCGAGGCGGCTGCCGGCGGCCCGGCTGAAGCCCTCCAGGAACTCGCGCGGATCGCTCATCACGCCGCCCAACCCGGCCAGATACGCCTTGTGCTCGGCCAGCGAGGCGACGCCCTGCTCGAAGTGGTCGGTGGTGTCCACGGCGTGCCGGGACTCGGGCGAGGCGACCGCCCAGATCTCGCGCACGCCGTCCCACGGCTCGTGACCCTCGGCCGTCAGCTCACGGAACACCCACCGGTTGCCGGCGTCGCGCACCGCGTCCAGGGTGGCCCGGCCGACGGCGATGTGGTCGGCCTGGTTGAGGAAGACCCCGCCGTACGTCTCACGGAAGTTGCTGGTGATGACGATGTCCGGGCGGTGCCGGCGGACGGCGCGGGCGATGTCGCGGCGCAGCGGCAGCCCGTACTCCAGCACGCCGTCGGGGTGGCCGAGGAACTCGACGGTGTCGACGCCGACCAGGGCGGCGGAGGCGATCTGCTCGGCCTCGCGCAGCGGTCCGCACTCCTCGGGGCTCAGCGAGTCGATGCCCGCCTCGCCGCTGGTGACCATCAGGTAGACCACCTTCTTGCCCTGCGCCGTCCAGCGGGCGACGGCGGCGGCGCCGCCGTACTCCATGTCGTCGGGGTGGGCGACGACAGCCAGTGCGGTCTGCCAGTCCTCGGTGACGGGCTCGAACGGCTCGGGGGCCTGCTGCTCGCTCATGGTGGTGCTGCCTCTCCGTGGTGCTCGCGGTGCGGATGTCGGGTCGCTGCGGTTATTCGGTCGTACCGCTGGTGACTCTAGGAGATCGCCGCTCCTCCCGTCCGCCGAACGGCCCGTCAGGCACCCTCCCCACAGCCGCCTTTCCGCGGCGCGTCCCCTCGTCGGGCGCTCCCCTCGGACGGCGGCCGGATCAGCGTCCCGATGCCGGCGCAGAGCAGGTCCAGGCTGCGGGTGAACTTCTCGTCCGGCCCGTGCGCGGCCGCGGCGGCCACCGTCCGGGGGAAGCTCCGGTGGAGGGCGGCGACGGCCTCGGCGGTGACCGGCACCGCCGGTGGCTCGCTCTGCTCCTGGAGCACGTAGCCGGTGACGTGGCTGAGCACGGTGTCGGCGGCCGTGCCGCAGTGCTCCGGGGGCACGCCGGCCTCGGCGAGGGTGGCGAGCAGCCGTTCCATCAGCGAGAGAGCGCCGGGGCTGAGGACCTTCGGGCTGCCCGCGAGCATGATCGCCCCGCCGGGGTGCTGCCGGATGCTCTGCCGCAGGGCGACGGCCTGCGCCGTGACCCGCGCCGGCCAGCCTGCCCGCGCGGGCAGTGCGGCCAGGGCCGCGGTGCCGGCCTCGTACGCCTGCCGGACCACCCGGTCCGCCATCAGCTGGAGCAGCGCGGCCTTGCTGGGCACGTGGTAGTAGAGGCTGCCGGCGTGGACGTCGAGCCGCTCGGCGACCCTGCGCACGGAGAAGCCGTGGTAGCCGGTCTCGGCGAACACCGCCATCCCCGTCTCGATGATCCGGTCCACGGTCAGCTTCACGGCCGCAGTCTAGCGAGTCGTGCCGACATTCAAACACTGTTTGAAAACGCTCCGAGTCGCGCTACTGTCATGATCAGCAAAATCGCACACGGCTCGGAGGGGGGTGGTGACGATGGACGTTCTGCTGTTCAACGTGACCACGGCGGCACTGATGGTGCTGATGTTCAACGGCGGTCTGGCCCTGGTCGGCCAGAGCACACTGAGCCGGCGGCGGATCCCCTGGGCGGCCGTCGGCCTGACCGGGATCGCGCTCGCCGGGGTGGCGCTCCAGCTCTGCTGGTCGGGGGCGATGGGCGCACTCGACGCGGACCCGGCGAAGTCCGGCTGGTGGCGCGTGGTCACCTCGGTCTTCATGCAGAACGGCGGCTTCGGCGGGGCCGCCTGGAACATCGCCACGCTCGCGGCCGTCGCGGCCTTCGCCGACTGGTTCTGGGGTGCGCCGCTGACGCTCGGCCTGTTCGCCGCGGGCATCCTGCTGCCGGAGCAGATCGACAAGCTGTGGGGCCAGACCTCCCACAGCACCGACCCCCGCAACTTCGCCGGCAGCTCCGGCGCCACGTACTTCCTGGGCGCGACGCTGGCCGCCGCCCTGCTGCTGCGCGGCGGCGCCGACGAGACCTCCGGCCGGGATGCCGGGAAGGGCTCCGAGGACGAGGGCGCCGGCCGCGGCAAGGCCGTCCGCAAGACCCGGCTGCTCGCGCTCGGCGTGCCGGTGCTCGGCCTGGCCATGTGGTTCGCCCAGGAGAACGGACACGGGCTGGTCTCCGCCTACGGCTTCGCCCTCGGTGCACTCGTCTGGGCCGCGTTCCGCACCGTCCTGCGACCGGACCGCGACCTCATGCAGCCGCCGCGCACGACGGTCGCCTCGCTGACCGGGCTCGTCGGACGGCGGACCCGCAGCGCCGGCTAGCCGGAAGGCGCCGCCCGCCCCGCCCCCGCCGTTCCACCATGACCACGAGGGAGAGAGCATGTCGGAGAACCTGCGCCGGGAAGTGTCGAAACTGGTCGACCAGGAGGTGGCCAGGATCCTGGAACAGACCGACCGCGACGTGGCCCGTACGGTCAACCGGGCGCTGGGTGCGGGCGACGGCGCCCCGGCCTTCGACACCGCTCGCTGGCAGGCCCGGCTCGGCGAGCTCCTCGCCGCCCACCACATCCCCGGCGCCGCCCTGGCCGTGCTCGCCGACGGCGAGATCCACGAGGTGGCCGCCGGCATCCTGCACACCGGCACCGGCGTCGCGGTGACCCCGGACTCCGTGTTCCAGATCGGCTCCGTCAGCAAGGGCTACACCGCCGCCATGGTGGTCCTGCTCGCCGACGCCGGGAAGCTGGACCTCGACGCGCCGGTCGCGGACGTCCTGCCGGACTTCGCGGTCGCCGACGCCGTGGCCGGCCGGACGATCACGCCGCGCCAGCTGCTCAACCACACCAGCGGCATCGAGGGCGACCACGTCAACGACACCGGCCGGGGCGACGACTGCCTGGCCCGCTACGTCGAGAGCGCGCGGACCGTCGGCCTGACCAACCCGCCCGGCGCCACCATGTCGTACTCCAGCACCGCCTACAACGTCCTCGGCCGGATCGTCGAGGTGGTCACCGGCCGGACGTGGGACGAGGCGCTCAAGGAGCTCCTCCTCGCCCCGCTCGGGCTGGAGCACACCATGACCCTGCCCGAGGAGGTGCTGCGCTTCCGCGCCGCCATGGGGCACATGGGCGAGCCGGGCGAGCCCCCCGTCCCCACCCCGCTCTGGAACATGCTGCCGCGCTCCGCCGGTCCGTACGGCGGGATCAGCGCGACCGCCGCCGACGTGGCCCGGTTCGCCCGGGTCTTCGTGGACGGCGGTGCCGCACCGGACGGCACCCGGGTGCTGCCGGCCGCCGTGGTCGACGCGATGCTGACCCGCGAGGTCGAGATGCCCGACCAGTGGTTCCTCGGCGCCCACTGGGGCCTGGGCTGGGGCCTGTTCGAGTGGGACGGCGCGCGCGGCTTCGGCCACGACGGCTCCACCTTCGGCCAGCTCGCCTACCTGCGCGCCATCCCGGAGAAGGGCCTCGCCATCGCCTTGCTGACCAACGGCGGCGGCGCCGCGCCCAAGGTCTTCGAGGCGCTCTGCCGTGAGCTCTGCGCCGAACTCGCCGGGGTCACCATGCCCGGGTTCGCGCCGGCCGCCGAACCCCCGGCCGTGGACACGGAGCCGTTCCTCGGCGGCTACAAGCGCGAGGGCTTCCTCATGACCATCGCCGCCGGCGACGGCGGCCCGGGCACGCTGCGGCTGAGGTACGAGGGCGCGGACGGCCTGGCGGGCACCTTCGACCCGCTGGTCTGGCACCTGACCCCGGTCTCGCACACGCCGGCGAAGACGGTGTTCGCCGGCCGCCGCAACGAGAAGGACGCGTGGATCCCCGTGGTGTTCTACGCCCTCGCCGACGGCAGCCGGTACGTCCACTTCGGCGTCCGGGCGACGGCCAAGTCCGCCTGAGGCGCCTGCCGTCCGGAGGCGCGGCCCGGAGCCGATCCGCCGCACCTCCGGGCCGCGCCCCGGGGCGGCCGGCCGCCCGTGGCCGCCGGAATGATCGCAGAGCACCGCCCGCCCACATTGCAGAGGATTCTCTGCAGAGACCTCTATGCAGAGAATCCTCTGCAACCTACGATGACACCATGACCGAGCACCCGGAACAGCCGACCCCGCCCGCCACGCCGCAGCGCCGGCTCGACGCCACGAGCCTGCGCGGCCTGGCCCACCCGTTGCGGATGCAGATCTTCGAACTGCTCAACCTGGACGGCCCGTCCACCGCGACCCGGCTCGCCGAGCGGCTCGGCGAGAACACCGGCACCGTCAGCTGGCACCTGCGCCACCTCGCCGACCACGGCTTCATCGAGGAGGACACCGGCCGCGGCACCAAGCGCGAACGCTGGTGGCGCCGGGTGCCCGTGGCCAACCGGCTCGACACCACGGACTTCCGCGACGACCCCGCCAGCCACGGCGCGCTCACGCTCTACGTGCACCAGGTGGTGCAGAACTCCTTCAACCGGGTCACCGCCTACATCGACCAGGAGTGGGAGGACGAGTGGCGGGATGTCGGCACCGTCTCGGACTGGAGCCACCTGCGCCTGACGCCCAGCCAACTCAAGGCACTGAACGAGGAGTTTGAGGCCGTCATCGCCCGCCACACCCCCGGGCCGGACGCCGAACCCGACCCGGACGCGCTGCCGATCGTGGTGCAGCTCCAGTCCTTCCCGCGCCGCGCCGGGGGTGCCGAGTGAGCCCCGCCGCGCGCGGCGGGCTGCTCCGCCGCCACCGGGACTTCCGCCTGCTCTGGAGCGGCGAGACCGCGGGGAAGTTCGGCGCCTCCGTCACCGGCGTGGCGCTGCCGCTGATCGCCGTCTCCGACCTGCACGCCTCGACCTTCGAGATCGGCCTGCTGAACGCCGCCGCCTGGGCGCCCTGGCTGGTGATCGGCCTGCCCGCCGGCGTCTGGGTGGACCGCTTACCGCGCCGGCCGATCATGCTGGCCACCGCCGCGGCCTCACTGCTGCTGTTCGCCGCCGTCCCGCTCGCCGACCGGCTCGGCCACCTGAGCATCGGCCTGCTGCTGGCCGTCTCCCTGCTGACGGGCACGGCCGCCGTCTTCTTCCAGACCGCCTACACCGCCTACCTGCCCGGCCTGCTCGACCCCGCCGACCAGCCCGAGGGCAACGCCAAGCTGCACGGCAGCGCGTCCGCCGCCCAGCTCGCCGGGCTCGGCTCCGGCGGCCTGATCGCCCAGTTCGCGGGCGCGGTGAACGGCATGTTCGCCAACGCCGCCACCTTCCTGGTCTCGCTCGTCTGCCTGAGCCGGATCCGCCACCGCGAGACCCCCGCCCCCCGCAAGGAACGGGCGCTGCGACGCGAGGTCGGCGAAGGCCTGCGCCTGGTCGCCGGTGACCGCTGGCTGCGCACGCTGACGCTGTTCGGCGCCGCCTCCAACCTGGCGCTGATGGGGTACCAGTCGATCCAGGTCGCCTTCCTGATCCGCGAGGTCGGGCTCGCCTCCGGCACGGTCGGCGGGCTGATCGCGGCCGGGGCCAGCGGCGGCATCGCCGGGGCGTTCGCCGCCCGCCGGGTCGCCGCCGGGATCGGCACCGCCCGCGCGATGCTCCTCTTCGAGCTGGGCCTGCCCGGCCTCGCCCTGCTGATCCCGCTCACCACCGACGGGGTGGGCGTGCTGCTCTACGTCACGGGCGGGTTCAGCATCTCCGCCGGAGTGGTGGCGGGCAACGTGCTCAAGTCGAGCTTCCAGCAGAGTTACTGCCCGCCCGAGCTGCTCGGCCGCCTCTCCGCCAGCGCCGCCGTCCTCAACTACGGCACCATCCCGCTCGGCGCGGTGCTCGCCGGTGTCCTCGGCACGACGCTCGGCCTGCGCCCCGCGATGTGGCTCGCCACCGCCGGTGTCCCGCTCGCCGCCCTGATCCTGCTGTTCTCCCCCGTCGGCCGCACCCGCGACCTCCCGGCCTCCCGCCGCCCGGACCGGACGGAGGAGGGGGCGGACGGCCACTCGAAGGCCTCGGCCCTGCGCTGACCCGCCTCCCTCCGGGGCCCTCGCCGGTGACGGCGGGGGCTTCTGGCATTTGCACACTCGATTCAAAAGCGGCGTGAACGGGCCCTTCGGCAACCGATCGAAGACGCCCTCCATCACGCCCTCCCCGGATGCGATCGGGCTGGCGGAACTCGCCACCGTCAGGCGGCGACAATCGCAACGACTCCCAATACCGTTCCCAGCACCCCTATCAGGCTGTTCGTCACATTGACCAATTCGGCATTGACATGGGCGTCGGCGCGACTGGTCGGGTTCGCCGCTATGTTCGCCCAATTCGCAGAGATCTGATCGCTGCGTGAGTCTATTGTCCAGTCGTCATCCCGCGACCCGGATTCGAAGGTGCCGGAGACGTGACCAGCATGCTGGAAGGTGTACACCTTGCTCTGAGAGTCCTTCACAGCCCACACGAGCTGGGTGTTGAACTCATCGGCACCGGAATCATGAAAATGTCCCGAAAATGTGAACGTGCCATCGTCGCGAATAGTCAGATGCGCATTGCCACCGACTGGAATTCCGGTCGCGAAGACGATAGGCGCGAAATCGAAGCTCAACGTCGTCGGTAGGTCGTGCGGCA